>DASVLY010000315.1:0-15634 GCA_036384635.1 Noviherbaspirillum sp.
GCCGCCGCCCGTGCGCCATCCCCGGCTCCGGCATACAGTATCTCGAGCACATGCCCGGTCACATCCGGCGAGGCTTCATCGAGCATCGCACCATGATCGGCAAAAGGAATCCTGTTCCACAGTTGCTGCGTATTGTCGACGTCGAACGCTGCCCATCCACCATTGCGACACTGCATGGATAGCACCCATTCGCGGGCATTTTCTATGGAAGCATCGCGGTAGGCATTATCGGGCCCCAGATCGAGACCGTGCAGCGCAAGGATCACCGCAGCCGTATCGTCGCAGTCCGGATAGTAGCGGTTATAGAATTCGAATGACCAGCCGCCGGGTTTGCCGCCCCTGTTTTTCACGCTCCAGTCGCCGTAGCGGCTGACCTGTTTGCCGAGCAGCCAATGGGCGCCGCCGGCCAGCGCCGGATGATCGGCGGGCAAGCCTGCCTCGCGCAGGGACCAAATGGCAAGCGCGCTGTCCCAGACCGGCGATACGCACGACTGCATGCGCAAGCGCGTGCCGCTTTCAATAGCGAAGCGGTCGATCGCCGCACGCCCGCGGCGCAACACGGGATGGTCGACCGCATAGCCCAGCGCACGCAAGGCGAGCAGCGAATACATCATCGCCGGCAGAATGCCGCCCCAGTCGCCCTCATCGTCCTGGCGTTCGAGTATCCAGCTCTCGGCGCGCCGGATCGATCGCCGGCGGAGCGGCACGAAATCATGCCGGTCCAGCCAGCGCAGCACTCGATCAATGACGCCGAATAAGGCATTGCGGCTCGACGCGCCGGGGCCATTCGCTGATGCAGCGTCCTGCGTATCCGTACAGGTCCCATCCCGCCTTACGATCAGCTCGGCAAGATCGATGTTCCGCCGCGGCCGCCACACCGGTTTTTTGTCCAGCAGGATGATCAGCGGCACGACGCACGAGCGCGCCCAACTGCTCATTTGATAGATACTTATGGGAGAACGTTCGGGCAGCATCATGATCCATGGCGGAAGCGCCGGCAACGCGTCGTAGCTCCACCACCCCAGCAGAGCGAAATGGATCCGGGTGAACATGCGCGCCTGGCCCAGTCCGCCACGCGCCAGTATGAATTGCCGCGCGCGCGCCATCGGCGCCGAATCCAGATCGCAGCCAACCAGCTTGAGCGCGGCGTACGCTTCGATGCTGGCCGATAACTGGCCGCCTTTGCCGTCTCCGATACCCCAGCCGCCGTCGGGCAATTGTTCCGCGAGCAGTTCGGCGGCGCACTTGGCCTGTCTGCCTTCGTCCACGCGGTCGAGCATATGCATCAGGAATACATATTCGGAAGTGAGCGTCGAGTTGGCTTCGAGCTCTTCCCACCAGTATCCTTCAGGCCGCTGGAGCGCCAGCAGGCGAGCGCGCGCTTTCATGACGGCAGCCTCTACCTGTGGACCGAAAGACGTACGCAGACGGGCCGCTTCCTGCCCGCGCTTGACAATCTTCAGGCTAACGCTTATGTTCTGCATACTCCCCCCCCCGTATTGGCTATCCCATCAGGCTGGCTAACAGCCGCCGCAAGGCTACAACAACTTGCTTACTGAACCCTGACACAAGCAAAAGAGAATCTTTCTCAAGAAGCTCTTCAAGGGCTGCAAGTACATGTGGCTCCCGGTCTTGTTGCGTCAGCATGGCGAATTGCAGCGTTCATCCATGTCTCTCAATGGTGACTAAGCGGACTTCCGAATAATTTTTGACGGTTATTGGTCCAATGGGCATTGTCAACTTACTGGGATGTAAAGACGGCAGTGAGGAAATCGCCCCCCCCAATGAGCGCGATGAAGCGAAAATCAAGCGGCGATTATTGAATATTTTCTACACCGGTGACCTCATTCCAACTTGCTGACACGGGGGCAAGCCGGCGATTGCAGGCATTTATCGCTTAAGAGCATTCTTCATTTCCTTGAACCGCGAATACAAAGCGGGATTGTCCTTTTTGAAGGCTGCATAATCGTCACTGTTGAACCAACCCAAAATTTTATTTTTTTTGGCATGGCTGCTGCGGATCTCGTGTAGCAAGGCCGCGCGTTCTGTGAGGCCGAGCCCGGGTGTTATTTTCTTGATTACCTCTATGTACTGCGCTAACGCTTCCCAGTTTCTCTCTTTAAAGAGGCGGGGGAGCCCGGGAATTCCCCGGTGATCTTTTGTATTCAGCAGCACCTGCCTTTGTTCCTCTGGCGGCATATGGAGCAACAGCTCCCCAACTGCCGCGATGACGTCGGCATGTCCTTTCTCCATCGCCCAGTACAACCCGGGAGTTCCTTTGTCATCTTTGGCATTTAACAGCATCTGACTTTGTGTCTCTGACAGCAGACGGCGCAACAGCTTCCCAAGCGCCTTGATGGTGCAGGCATGCCCGCTTTCCATCGCCATGCACAACTCGTGACTTTTTCGGTGCAGATCAATAGCGTGCTGCAGGGAGGCACGCGCTTGCGCATTCGTAGGGGCCGCGTTAATCGCCTCAAGCAGCTTTCTCGGAGCAACCTCGAGCAAGGCTTGCACCGTGGGCTCTCTGGGTTCCTCGCCCTTGGCCTTGAGCCACAACAAACCCTCCTCCATCTTGAGACGGCCCTCGCTGGTGTCGCTCAGAACAATTCAGGAAATGCCGTATGGCTCCTGCCGGCCACCGGGCTCCGGTATAGGCGTAATGGATTTCCATGCCTGGGGTGCAGCCAGGATTATTGCCCCTGACATGAGTGGCCGTGACATACTGAAGAATCAGATCATCCAGCATTTTTATCTTCCGGCGATACGCGGCTCCCTTCAAGCCGCTATTGGATAGCTGCAACTTTATAATTGTTGATTGCAAATCACTCAGTAACCCGCCGGCACAAACTCGTGCCCTGGGAGCCAGCGCAACGACGGCGTCCATCCGCTGTGAAAGTGAGATCTTTTCATTCTTCAGCAAGCTGTCGAATGCATGGAACAGCTCTTTCCCCATTCCGTACATCTCCTGGGTACGACGGCCAAAGTAAGAGCCGAACAGATGTTCCTTCAATACATCGAAGTCGTCTTTCACTTGCTTCTTGGTGGCATTCAACATCGGCGGTTCAAGGCGGTTGCCATAGTCCTGCACAAAGGCGGCAATGCGGCCGAGCACATCCTCGTATTCCATCCTGAAGGTACGGAAATCGCGACTGTGCCTGAATTGGTTTATGTTCCCGTATTTTTCACAAGAGTAAATCAATGGTCTTTAGGCTTGGCCCCGGCATGTCATTGACTGTAGTTGTCGAGTGAAAAAATGACGGCGTAAACGTAAAAGAGGGGCGCATATTATTTTTCCTGGGGAAATGAGTTGCCGGAGGGCGGAGCGCATGCATGGCACGGCCCTATGGGCGAGCTTGACGCGCAGCCTGAATGCTCTTGGTGTCTTGAGCTGACACGCACTCTCGCTGCCAATTGATTGGGCAAATGAGCAACAATGCTGCTGCAAAAGTTCCATGGAGGCACTGTCAACTTGTCGAAAGGGATGCAAATCAGTAGGGTTGCAGGATGAGCCAATGTGATCTGTACCGCCGATCCCTTTCTTGCTTATTTGCTTTCATTCTCCTTGCTGCGCACATTTTTTACCTCCTCGCCAATGCCCAAGGCAAGCGGCATCTGATGCCAATCTGCAGCCATAACGTGACATGAAATCGTGTCTTTTTTTCCCGGCCACGTTGCTCGCCGTTGTCAGATTAAAAAAACCATCGATTTCATTGTCACGTTATAGCTACAGATTGGTATGAGTTATGTGCCTTTAAAGATGTTCGATTGCATTTCCCGGACAGCCTCGGTACCATTAGTTTCAATTGGGAAACAACCAATTCTCACCCCCATCTAGCAGTACTTATTTTCATACACATATTGGGAGCCCCCCTAATGTCGAGTACCCCTCATTCATCAGGTCTTCAAGCCTATATGTCTCAGGCAACCTCCGACTCGACAGGCGAACATGTCATCCTGGTAGACATGAACAATAACGAAATTGGCGTTTGTCCTAAGCTTAGCGCGCATGAGCAAGGGTTATTACACCGGGCATTCTCCATATTCGTCGTCAATGGCGACGGCCATATCCTGATGCAGCGTCGCGCCGCCGTAAAATATCATTCGGCCAGCCGCTGGTCGAATACGTGTTGCGGACATCCGCGTCCAAACGAACCGGTCGAGGCTGCAGCCCGTCGCCGGCTAAAAGAAGAAATGGGTATCGACTGCGAACTTAGGCAGGCAGGGATTTTTCAATATCGTGCCGATGTCGGCCATGGACTCTTCGAACATGAGATCGATCATCTGTTCGTCGGCATATTCGATGGCAAACCAGTGCCCGCCCCCGACGAGGTGAGCGAATGGGCATATATTTCGCCCAAGTCGCTTGACGCCAGCCTGAGACAAAGACCGGAAGACTTCTCCGCCTGGTTCCCGATGGCATTCGCACATGTGCATCCGCATCTCGCCGCTACAAGGCTTTCATGAAACCGCACCTGCATTTTATCGTTGGACCAACGACAACCGGGAAGACAAACCGATCCATTGAACTTGCGGAGAAGACGGGAGGGCCTGTTATCGTGCTGGATCGTATCCAATGTTTCCCCGACTTGGCGGTGGGAAGCGGTCGTCCCTCAGCAGCGGAACTTCGCGCAACCTCTCGAATATATATTACCAATCGCAACGTGACTGATGGTGAATTGTCCGCCGCGGAAGCCAATGCTCTCCTTCATGAACATTTGGCCCGGCTCTCTCCCAATGCTCCCTTGCTCATTCTCGAAGGTGGTTCGATCTCACTCCTGCGAACCATGGCGGCAGATCCGCCGTGGAGAGCGCATAACCAGACATGGGAAAGGTTACGCCTGCCGTCAACGGACGGCCATCTTGCAAAAGCAGAATCCCGTGTTCTGGAGATGCTGATGCCCTCGGAAGGCACGCGCTCCATGATGGATGAAATTGCCAGTTTATGGCCTGACGTCCGGTCACATGCGGTATTGCGGGGCATTATTGGTTATAGAACAGCTATTGCTTATGCGGAGCGATGCGGCATTCCCATCACCGAATTGCCACGCCTTCCGCAGAATCGATTGGAATATCTGGCAAAAGAAATCGCCAGCGAATATCTCGTTTACGCGCGGCAACAGGAGCACGAACTGCCGGAAAGATTTTCTTGAGAAACCGGCAAACAATTAATGAGAATACCTCTTGCGGTATACCGCACAACAAGGCTATTTGGCCATCTGAAACTCAATAAGGCAAGATGAAATCGCTCTGCGTTTACTGCGGATCCTCTATCGGAGCCTCACCCGTTTATGCAGACGCCGCACGGCTTCTGGCCAAGGCCATGGTGGAAGACAATATTGCATTGATCTACGGCGGAGGCAATATCGGACTAATGGGCGTAATTGCCAACGAAGTAATGCGTCTCGGCGGAGAGACAACCGGCGTGATTCCTCAGGCATTGATGGACAAGGAAGTCGGACACATCGGGCTGACACGTCTGCATATCGTGAAAGACATGCACGAACGCAAGGCGTTGATGGCAAATCTGTCGGATGGATTCATCGCAATGCCAGGCGGCATAGGCACACTGGAAGAACTGTTTGAGGCACTTACCTGGTTACAACTCGGTTTTCACAACAAGCCGATCGGGCTGTTGAATGTCAGCGGCTTCTATAGTGGTCTGCTCGCCTTCCTGGAACATGTCGTGAACGAACGTTTTCTGAAGACAGAGGAGAAAGCGCAACTTATCCATGAATCGAATCCCGGGATATTGATCAGGCGGCTCAAGGCCATCACGCTGCGATAATGTATTGACCAGCCTTGCACAAGGCTTTCAATGCCCCGGCAAGGCGTAGGCAGGCTACATGCCACACGCTGCACAGTTTTGCGGAGACGGCGTTCGGATAAGAGCCTGTTCAGGGTCTAAAGCGGCGGCGCTTCGGAAACCCGGACAGAGCGAGGAAGAACAATGAAGCCGCTCATATCAACAGCTTGAACCAACGAAGGGTTCCGGCATCACATCGTCACTACCTGTACCGGATCACAGTGATGAAACTGCCAACAAGAATAGCCGTGCAGTACCGGTTGGCCTTTGGGCTTGCACTTGCCTTGATCTTTCCCCTGTTTATTGTTGCCTGCGACTCAGGGAGTAGTACATCGCCGTCCGGCGTCACAACCCTCGCACAGCAACCGGCCTTGGTAGCCGTGAAGCTGGAAGTGCCCGCAGCGCTCTCCTCCGCCCCGTTCGACAGCGAACGCGCCCTGCAGGTGCCACCGGGCTTCGGCATCCGCCTGTGGGCGCGCGTGACCGACGCCCGTTTCCTGGCGGCGGTGCCTAACGGCGATGTGCTGGTATCGGTACCTGACGAGGGCAGGATCGTCCTGCTACGCGAACGTGTCGGCGACGTGCCGCAAGCATTCGATTTCGCGACCGGCCTGCACAATCCGCACGACATGGTATTCCATTCCATCGGCGCTGCCATGTATCTGTACGTGGCCGAATCGAACCGCATCACGCGCTCCATCTATCAGAACGGCGACACGCTTCGCGCCGCATCCGAAACGGTGGCGGCCAACTTGCCCGACGACTCGACGCCGGAACTGCGCGGCACTTACGGGCATCAGTTGAAAAACATCGCGCTCGGCCCCGACCACAAGCTGTATGTATCGATCGCGTCCACCTGCAACGCCTGCGTCGAGGACACGGTAAGCACCCCGGTGCGCGGCGCGATTTACCAGTACAACGCCGATGGCAGCGGAGCACGCCTGTTCGCGAGCGGCATCCGCAACGCGGAGGGACTGGATTTCATTCCGGGCACAAATAATCTGTGGATGGCAGTCAACGGACGCGATCAGGTCCGCGCCCCGCTTCCCATCGACGTCAATGGCGACGGTGTCAGCGACCTCGGCCAAATCGTCGCACAGTATGTCGATGGCAATCCGCCGGAGCAGTTTACGCTGGTGCGCGACGGCGCCAACTATGGCTGGCCCTTCTGCGATTCCGTGCCCACTACCACCATGTCGAACCTTGGCCTGCTGCCCGATTTCGAGCTGAACAGGGATGGCGTCAATTTCAATTGCGCGAACGCGACGCCTTCATCGAAAGGCATCCGCGCGCACTCCGCGCCGCTGGGCCTGAGTTTCCTGCACAACAGCAATGTGCCCGCCGCATACCGCAAAGGCGCAGTGATCGCCTTGCATGGCTGTTGGAATTGCACCAGCCTGCACGCCGGTTACAAGGTGATCTATTTTCCGTTCGACGATGCCGGCAATGCCGGCACCGAAAGCGATCTGGTCACCGGCTTTGTCACCGATCCCGATGCCAGGGCATTATGGGGAAGGCCGGTCGACGCGATCGCCGATACCAAAGGCAACCTGCTGATTTCGGATGATTACGCCGGCGCGATTTATCAGCTTTATCCGAAACCCTGATATACCCGCTCAGCTTGCGAAGGTCTTGCCGTGAATCGCCGTCAGAATCGCATCCACGGCGGGGTGCTGGATTTTCCGCTCGTTCGAAATCGCATAATACTGCTCGCGCACCTGCGCCATTTCGCCGACCGGCACTGCGCCGAATTGTTCGCGCACGTCCTTGGCCAGCGCGGATGGCGCAGGAAACAAGCCGATGCCGTTGCTACCGAAGGTATTAAGCAATGCATTGTCGTCGAACTCGCCGACCACATCGGGACGCACGTCGTTGCTCTCGAACCAGTGATCGAGCCGTCCGCGAATCGCATTGCTGCGTGTAGGCAGCAGCAACGGCGCGCCGTGCAGGCTGAGGGGAAATTTCGGACGATAACGCTTGGCCAGTTCCGGCAATCCGAACAAGGAAATTTCACTTTCGCCCAGCAGATGACTGAACACGCGCAATGTGGTACCGGACGGCATAGGCCGGTCGGTCAGCACAACGTCGAGCTTGTGCACCGACAGCTTGCCGAGCAGGGATTCGAAATCGTCCTCGTAGCAGACCAGTTTGACCTTTTGCGGCAGCTTCAACGCGGCGTCCAGCAGGCGCGACGCGATCAGCTTCGGCAGTGAATCTGAAATGCCGACCGTCAGACGCATCATCTGGCCGGCATCGATTTCCGACAGCACGTCCTGCATCTGCTCACCCAGCAGAAAAATCTGGTCCGCATACGACAACGCCACCCGCCCTGCCTCGGTCAGCGCCAGGCGGCGACCTTGGGGCGCGAGCAATGCCTTGCCGACCGACTGTTCCAACAGTGCCAGTTGCGCGCTGATGGTTTGCACCGCCACATCGAGGCGTTCTGCCGCGCGCGTGAGACTGCCCTCCTTGGCAACGACCCAGAAATAATAGAGATGCCTGTAGTTCAGTCCCGTGGCTTTCATTCTTCCGTTTTTTCCCGAAGGGTGCCGCAAGCTCCGGAAAAGCACCGAGCAAGCCGTCTGATGCACCCAACACCATTAATTGAACGTCCTCATATTGGTCTTTATCATGCCATCGACTTGCTGATATTTGGCAGCAATGTTAAAGCCTCGGGCTCGCTGCTCGGAAACGGCCTCATTATCCACCAAGAACGCTGTTTCCCATGCTTCATCGTTCTCGATGATTTCGTTCATGGCACGGTGACAGTCTTTGATGGCCGCCTTGTCGTCAAAATTCGCTGCCATCGCCTCAACGGATTTCAGACTGTTTGCCATAGCAAGAGCAGCATCCGTCAATTCAAAATACTCCTGGAAATTCTGCGTCGGTTCTGCGTTTTTCAGCGATTCGGCAAGATGTTGACTTAATATCTTGTGTTCTCTTTCAAGCACATCATTCCGGCTCTTTATCTTTTGTTCAAGCTCTTCCGCGGATAAGGGTGCGACGGCATTGCCTGAAGCCATCGAAGTTCCATATCTTGCTTTTTCGTACTTTGCCGCTTTCTGCTCGGCGATCGTATCGAGTCTCGGCGCGACAGCGGCGACAAACGCTGCGGCATTGGCATACGTTACGGTTCTGAATGTCGCTTTCTTGAGCTCGCCATCCTGTTCAATAAAGGTGTCTTTTCGTGTGACCCCCTTCTTCCAGATGTCCGCACTTCCAGTGAGTAAGTCTCCCAAGGGGAAATTCTGGTTGATTCCTAACGCAAGATGCGCCTGCGCCTGCCCATTGACCATTTGCGTCGCTATTTCCGTATGGGTATTCACGAAGGCGCTAAGGACAGCCAATGATCCTGACACGTTGGCTTTGGCAGCCGTTGACGATATTTTTTTGCCGACGTGCAGGGAGCCGCCGGTTTCCGTCCAGGTCTGGGCGCTCTTTTTACCCTCGATGCCGACGCCGGCGTTCAGGCCGGCGTTATACTTGTCATAACCCATGCCGAACGCGCCATATGCGCATGCTCCTGCACGTCCCGCATGATCCTTCAGGCCGACCATGCCTATCGATAACTCTGGCCACTCCTGCCAGAGGTTTTTCAATGACGAGGCGCCGTCCTTCCCTGGCGCATTAATGTAAGGGGCGCTGGGAGGGGCGTTGTTCGGGTCGGCTAGTTTTCTGAAAATGCGGCCCAATTTTTTATTGTTGTCGGCATCCCCGTTAACGCCGGTTTCCAGGCGAGGCAGGCGGAACAGGACGCCTCTTTGGTCTGTCCCCTCATAGTTCGCTGCAACATCGCCTCCAACCCCGGCGCCAAATTTGACATGGTTCTTCTGGTAGAATTTGCCTAAACCGAACAAGGTGCCTCCGCCCCCCTGCACCTTGTGGATCTTTTGCGTACCAAGAAACAGTTCATTTCCTTGCGTGCCGGTTCCAAACTCTATCGCCGCATAACGGCTGCGTTCGCCACGAAGATCAACGCGGGGCCGTACTATCCAGAAGAACGGCAGGCCAAGAATACTCTCGCTCAACCCTTTGGTACCGAAACCGAATACGCCGCCGCTGTACAGAGTCGCTCTCGAACCCAGTTCCTGGTGTCGAATGGCGCCCTCGATGACGTCCGCCACCCCTGTCGCATCCAGATCTTTCATGTGCGGCGTTTCGACATGCTCGGCCTTGCCGTACACTGCGCGGTTGACCGCCATCCCGAAGGCATTCCAGTCAGGCTTGCCCGACTCATTCGAACCCTCGGCCCTCAAGTCAGCGTGGTTTAGCCATGCCGTCAGGCGTCTCTCGGGGTCAACCGCCTCCTCAATGCTGACCGGCCCGCCAACCTTCGATGCCCAGGCAACGAGCACATCCGGGGTGGCCGGTCCGCTATTTTGCTGGATCAGGGTGTCGATCAACGCTTTGGTCGCCGGACTCTGCCCCGCCGCGCCTCCCTGCAGCCATCCCTCCACGCGCTCCTTGACCTTTGCGAGCCCCAGCTCATCGAGCGGATCGGCTCGCGTATAACGCGGCAGGAATCTGACGTCCTCCCGCGTCTGTTCCAGAATCGACAAGCGGACCATATTCTGCAGCGTATTGTGATCGGGATCGGCTGCAACGGGGAAAACAAGCGGCTGGTCTCCTGCCGCTCCCTGTGTCTTCAGAGCGGCCTCCAGGTTGAGGATCATGCCCTCTTTGATTGCGCGGCCTTCGCCGATACCGCCTTCTTCGACATTTTTGAAGCTGACGCCCTGCTCGCCACTGCCAAGCCTGTTGTACGCATTGAACGGCGATTTGTCCACTTGAGGCGCCAAAAACTGCTTGGCTGTTCTTTTCAAGTTCTTGCCGGTTTTGACCTGTTCACCGGTGGAGCGCGATATCCATTTCTGCAGTTTGTCAGTGCGCCCCTGCATTTTGGCAAACAAGGTGGGATGGCCCTTGGCGTCTTTCAGTGCATCGGTATAGACGCCATTGCGTATCGCTCCGACAGCCCATTCATTGCGGGCACGCGTTGCAAATGGTGTATTTGCCATCTCCGGGACGGATGCATGCGCATGTGACAAGTTCAGGTGCTCTCGCACCGCCCCCAGCCCTTTGTCGAGAAGGGTCTTGGAACCCTCGTCCACACCATCCAGATATGCCTGCAGCGAAAATGGGTCCGCCTCCAGGTGGACCGGATTACGCTGCATCGCTGCCTCCTTGATTTTTTCCCGGCCGCCTTGCAAATAAACATGCAGCATGATCTCGTCATGTTTTGCAACGGTCGGACTGACAGGATGGTCCGGGGCGGCCGACGGACGAGTGATTGCTTTGAGGGTAGCAAACCCGGAAGGCGTCATTTCCAGCATTTGGGCAATACGCCATGCGCAAGCGACGTCTTTTCTGTCGAATTTGGCGTCTTCATGCAAATTCCTGCCCACACCCACGTTGGGACAAGGAGGATCAAGATTTTCCTGCGGCGCTTCCGCCTGCGGGTTTCGGATGCCGTCAAGCAGATTCAAATTACGCAAGCAGGCCAAACCGCGCGCACCTTCGGCTATCGGGTTTTCACTGCCTTTGCAGGCAAGTGCGATAGCTTGTGTAAGCACCATCATATCGCTGCCGACAATCTGTTCGGGCACTTTCGAACCCTGAGCGGCAAGTTGCCTCTTTACCACTTCCAGTTGAGCTGTGAATGTAGCCACATCGTACTGATTGGCTTTACCCTGGGGGAAATATTTTTTGTTTTTCAACAAGTCAAGATGGGCATTAGGATTCTTCAGCTTGGCGACAACACCGTTCTTTTTGATTTGCTGATCGAGCAAATCCTGTTTTATCTGATTGCCAGTGCTTGACCACGTCGGCGGAGGCGCTATTTTCTTAGCGGGCATTTCCGGGTGTGTCTCGTTTTCACGAAGAGCTTGCGGAGCATTCTTTGCTTCCGGGGTCTTGGTTTTTGAGTCGAATGGCGTCCAGGAGGTCGTCGTAGACGAAATACCCCAACCTCTTTGGACTAGATTTTTAAAGAGTCCCATAAGAAATGCTCCGCTTTTGCTGCATGTCAATTAAATAGAATTGTCTTGAGAATGACAGATATTGTGTTTTGGTGATGAGTGGCACACTTTGCCCCGATCACTATTCATAAGCACGGTGGTGCGGATGTCGAGGCTTTTTGTTGCCTTTAACCACCCACTCGTCAAATAAGTAACAAAATCATACTATTGGTTCCACAAAAGGTTTCTCCGCATACGCCTGCGATATTCACCCAGTGACGTTTGCAGAAAATCATGTCGCGCAGCGACCGCAATGGCCAACCGGGTGATGAAGACGATCCAGAGGGTGTGATGCACTTGGTTCAGGGGGCGCGCTCGGACAAAAAAAGAGTGCAGTGCAAGGCACGCCTGCATCGAATGGCCGCAGGCAGGTTGAGCAGTTATTTCGTATGCTCGAAAAGCAAGGTCTGACGCGGGCGGATGAAAAGGCATGTCGGCGAAGCCGAATCCGGCTTGAGCACTATGGCTGCGAAAGCAACAACCGGCTTGCAAACAGATCAATGAAAAACGGATTGACACGTGCAGGACAAAATACTGTTGCCGTCACAGGTAGCCAATCTTTACGCCATCATCTCCGGCGAGAACAACAGGTAGCTCGAACGTCCGGTCTTTTTCGCGTGATACATCGCCGCATCCGCGCAACTGAGCAGGGTTTCCGCATTGTCGCCATCGCGCGGAAAGAGGCTGATGCCGATCGACGGCGTCACCGACAATTCATGCCCCTCAATCAGGTAGGACTCCGCCAGAGAAGCAAGCACTCGTTGCGCAGCATCGCCTGCAGCAGTGGCCGATCCCGTTTCAGGCAGCACGATCACGAACTCGTCGCCCCCCAGGCGCGAGACGGTGTCGACCCCGCGCAACAAACCGCGCAGGCGTCCCGCCACAGCCTGCAGCAGCAAATCGCCGATGCGGTGCCCGAGGCGGTCGTTGATCGGCTTGAAGCGGTCGAGGTCGATGAACAGGACTGCGACTTGGCTGCCATGGCGACGCGCCAGTTCCATCGCCTGTTCCAGCCGGTCTTCCAGCAAGCGCCGGTTCGGCAGACCGGTTAACGCATCGTGATTGGCAAGATAACGGATCTGCTGTTCGGCCAGCTTGCGCTCCTGAATCTCCGCCTGCAGACGTGCATTGGCCATGGCCAATTCGGCAGTGCGCTCTTCGACCCGGCGCTCCAGTTCGTCGCGCGCGCGCAAGAGCGCTTCCTGCGCGCTCTTGCGCGCAGTGATGTCTTCGGTGATGTAGATCGTGCCCTTGCTGTAGTCGCGCGGGTCGACCGACTTGGCCAGCACGCGACACCAGAACAGGCTGCCATCGCGCCTTTTCAACTGCAGCTCCATATCGAGCCGCTGCCCGGTGCGTAACATCGGCCGGGCGGCACTGGTCAATTTTTCATACGTCTCGGTCGAGGGATAGATCACGCTGATCGACTGGCCAACCAGCTCGTTGTTGGCCCAGCCGAACATTTCCGAAAAGCGCGCGCTGCAGTGCAGGAAGATGCGCTTGCGCGTGAACGTAATGCCTACCGACGCATTGTCGAGGATAGCCTGGTATTCCAGCAGCAGGCGCTGCGACGCCTCCTGCGCCTGTTTGCGCTCGGTGATGTCTTCGGTAATGAAAATAGTGCCCTTGTTGTGATCGTTCGGGTCGATCGCGCGCCCGAGCATGCGGCACCAGAACGTGCTGCCGTCGCGCCGCTTCATCAGCAATTCAATATCGAAGCGTTGGCCGTTGCCGAGAACCGGCGCCGCTTTCTCGATCAGTTCGGCAAATACCTCCGGCGACGGAAAGAGAATGTGAATCGGTTTGCCGACCAGCTCGTTGCTGGTCCAGCCGAACATTTCGGAAAAACGCTTGTTGCAATGCAGGAAGGTACGATTGCATGTAAATGTGATGCCAAGAGAAGCATTATCGAGGATTGCCTGATATTCGAGCAGACGATGACGCAGCTCGGCTTCGCTGCCGGATTGCGGGCTGTCATTTATGCTGGCGGAAAAAATGGTGCCTCCTGTCCTGATCACTCGACGTCGCAGCAATACCGGCATTCCCAAGACAATCACACAAGCTTGTCCCGATCACTACTGTCCGGTTAATGAAGACAGCATGCGCTACTGATGTGCTGCAACAAGCATAATCGTACTCTTTCTGCGGCGAAATAGCGCTTTATTGAGCCAGTTACAACACTGCACTTTCGACGTCCAGTCAGGGCAACCACATAGAGCGATCATTTCCAGCTTCCAAACATTCTTTATGGTAAACATATCTTTTTTTCAATGCCACACAGGGGTTTAATCGATGGACCGATTGTCTTGCATGCAGGTATTTGTCCGGGTGGCCGAGAAAGGCAGTTTTTCGGCAGCGGCCGAAGACTGCGCCATTTCCTCCACCATGGTGGGCAAACATATCCGGCATCTGGAAGAGCGGATGGGTGTGCGGTTGTTGAACCGCACCACGCGCCGGCAAAGCCTTACCGAGGCCGGTCGCCTTTATTACGAGCGTTGCAAAGAAGCACTAACTGCGGTTGATGCAGCGGAGGCTTGTGTGTGCGAAATGCAATCCGCGCCACGCGGCGTGTTGCGCGTTAACGCCCCCGTATCGTTCGGCTCCAACGCCTTGGTCAAGGCCATCAGCGCTTACCTGAAGCGTTATCCCGATGTCCGCATTGAACTCTCGCTGAACGACCGAATTGTGGATTTGGTCGGAGAGGGATATGAGGTCGCGTTCCGTATCGGCAGCCTGCCCGACTCCAGCCTGATCGCCCGTCGGCTGGCACCATACCGCATGGTCGTCTGCGCATCACCGTCTTATCTGCAAGCGCATGGAACGCCACATTCGCCGGAACAACTGGCGCAACATAACTGCATGGGTTTCATGTACAGCGTTTCCCGAAAACACTGGCAATTTATCGATGGCGATGAGCAAAGCGCAGTGCCGGTCAACGGCAACCTGCGGGTCAATAATGGTCAAGCACTGAGAACCGCCGCACTATGCGGCATGGGCATCATCATGCAACCCGAAGTATTGTTGGCGGAAGACCTTGCAGCCGGACGCCTGACACGCATCCTGCCGGATAATGAATTGCCGTCGTATCCGATGCACATCGTCTTTCCATCCAATCGCAACATGACGCCCAAGCTGACATCGTTTGTCGAATTCATGGTGGCGCGCTTTGCATCGGACAGCTCGCCTGCAATGCAGGCCGGCGTTTGTTTGTCAACGTAGTTGTCGCGTGACCTCAAGCTGCCTGCTTTAGTTGTTCCGCCTGACTCCGTTCCGGATTCAGCCAGACCTCGTCCTGCAATTCCCAATTCCTTGTCTGCCCTGACCATCGCCTCGGGTTAGCGCTTTTGGCGACGGCATAGAGCTGCTCACGATGTCGCAGAATGGCAGTTGCTTGGCCGGTATGGCGCTGTGCCGGTGTCACGAATTTCAGGCCACTGTGCTTGTGTTCCTGGTTGTACCAGCGCACAAACTTCTGCGTCCACGCTTGCGCCTGCTCCAAACTGTCAAACGGCTTTCTCGGGTAATCGGGCCGGTACTTGCAAGTGCGGAACAACGATTCGGCATAGGCATTGTCATTGCTGACGCGCGGTCTGCTGAATGACGCAGCCATGCCCAGATGCTCCAATGTAGCCAGCATGGTGGCGCCTTTCATCGCGCTGCCGTTGTCCGAATGCAGCGCCAGCGAACGCCCGCCCGACCCTTCTGCCAGACTGGCTTTGCGCATACCATCCCTCGGGATTCTTCCCATCTCCCGGCACCGGCATTCCCTGATTCTTCAATTGACGCCGCTCAGTATAGAGCGTCTGTTCAG
>DASVLY010000316.1:0-2966 GCA_036384635.1 Noviherbaspirillum sp.
CAGGCCGTTTGCCGATTGCTTCTTCGGCGCTGCCTAAACCGAAGTGGCAAAGCAAGGCAGCATTGAAGTAACCATGGCGGATGTCGCGGTCATAGCAGACGATATAGTCCGGCGAACTTTCCGCCAGGTTGTGGAATTTCCGCTCCCGCTCGGCAAGCTCCGCCTCCATGCGTGTGCGCTCGGTAATATCCTGGCCGATCACTAACGCGCCACAGACTCTTCCTTGCACGTCGCGCTCCGCTATCAAGCACAAACGATGGTAACGCTCCCCCTTGCCGATATCCGGCAAGGTGATGAAATGCTCAAGGACATTTCCGTGTGCGATGACCTGCCTCAGTTTATTTTCAAGTTCGTCGAAAATTCCGCCGGGGAACGCTTCGGAAGGAGTTTTGCCGATGCATTCTTCACCCGATACGCCTAAAGTTGCTGCAAGTTGCGCATTGAAATAAAGAATGCGGCATTCATTGTCATATCGGACGATATTGTCCCCCGCCTTATCGACGAGAGCGCGGAATGCGGCTTCGCGCTGCTGCAACTCTTTTTCCAGACGCTTGCGTTCGGTGATGTCGTGCATGAAGCCGTTCCATTCCACGACTCCCGGGCGGTTTTCGTCCCTGCGCGGCAAAGCCTTCAATTCCATGACTGTCTGCCCGATGCCCGGATCGCCGATGCGAAATTCGGCGCAACAGGGCGTCATGTCGCGCCCCGACCGCTGCAACTCGGCAAGGAAAAGCGCAGCATCGTCGGGATGGCATAGCGCGAGCAAGGGCGCAATGTCATCCGCCACCGCTTCCGGCGTTATTCCGAGGAATGATGTAATGGGGCCGGCAATAAACGGCATCGATATCCGGCTAGCGGATTCCTGACACAAAGTGAAAAACAAGCCCGGTACCCGCTCGAAATAGGCCCATGTGTGCAAATCGGCTTCTTGCCGCGTCGCAAGCGCCTTTTCTTGTTCTTGTATTTGCACCTGGGGGGAGGCAAATTCATCGCCCGTCAATTTCTCGCAAAAGATTTTCTTCGTCATGGCGCTAGTCCAAACATCCTTCCAAGGTGCAACGACATTGTGATCACCATGAACTCATGGAGTAATCGTTCGTCGTCCTTGAATGGCAACATGGAAATTCGCTTGAACCATTTCCGGCGCCTTGGACGAACAATTACCATAGTGCAATAAGACCAATCTTATTAGAAGATGCTCAAAAATGGAACTGCGCCACCAGGAATTCCTCACTACCAAAAGTAACAAACAGAAAAAAGCGAGAAAAAAGCGGATTGCGCTCGTATTTCCGTATTCAAGGCTTGCGCGCCTTCGTCGTAATCTGAACAAGATCCGCCGCGATCTTTTCAGGCCCGTATTGGGCGGCGACCTCCCCTATCCGCTTTTCTACCGCCTGCAAATACTCGGCTCTCGATTCGCTCTCGGGACGCAGACCGTCGAACAAGGGAACGGGAGAAACGAGCAACACGATCAGTTCGGTGCCGAACGGCTTTGAAATCACCCAGTTGCCGAGGCTGCCGATGGTAGCCGAATAATTGGGCGGAGCCTGATGCGCTTTCGCACGCGGACTGGGCACCATGTGAACCACGCTGCCGTCCAGCATGTAGTAGTCGACATATACATAAGAGTTATACCTGGGAGTCGTGATGTCGACGATCAAGGGGGCGCCATCGGCCAGCTCGGCATTGGCGGCTCTCGTACGGATCGACACCGGGCCTCCCGCTTGCCGGTTCCTTGTCCAGTACGGCGCAAATGTCTTGATCACGCTGCATTTATCGTCGCTCACCTCCTGCACGTCCATATTCACAGTGTCGAGGCCCGGGACTGAACCAAGCATGCTTTTCATGCGAGCGACGCCGACATCGCGAGAAAGATAGCCGCGCAGTTGCAGCGTGTGATCATGCACCGAAGGCAGGAGCGCCGAGCACGGCACGCGCGCGAGGATCGGCGCAACCGCAGCCAGCGTGAGCGGCGGCGACTGTTCAGACGGCGCCGCTTGCGGAGCAGGCGCAGGAGGAGGGGCGGAAGCCTCCTGCCTGCCGCCGGAAACAGGTGGCGCTTCGCGGAAATAACTGAACACGGCGGCAGCGAGCACTGCAATCAGCAGGCCGGCGCCGGCCAGCGCCGCATAGACCGCCGGCTGGCGCTCGCCGCTCATCTCCTGCAGGAAGCGGTTCACAGTGGGCGTACGGTTTTCACGCTCGAAAGACAACGCAGCCTTCAGCGCCTGCCATTGCCTGCGCCCCAGATTTTTCGGCCGCAACGGCTTCATGCCCGCACTGCGCGCATGAGTAGCGGGATAGCGTTCGAACGGATGCCGTCCGGTCAGGAGTTCATACGTGATGCAGGCCAGTGCATAGACATCATCACGCGGATCGGGATCGCGATGCTCGATCATCTCCGGACTGGCGTATGCCGGCGTCAACCCGCCGAGACTGCCCGGATCGAACACGGTCGCCTCCGCCTCCTCGTCGGGCTTGCGAAACACGCGCGCGATGCCGAAATCGATGACCTTCACTTCGCCCTTGTCGGTCAGAATCACATTGGCCGGCTTGAAGTCGCAATGCACGAAGCCGCGTTCATGCGCATACGCAAGCGCCTTGCCCATACCGTTGACGATGCGCAGCACTTCGAGCATCGGCATGCCGCTGAAACCGGGCGCGCGCAGCGTGCGGCTCAACGGCTTGCCGGCCAGATATTCCATCGTCAGGTAAACCGTCGATCCGTCGCGGTCGAAGTCATACACGGCGACGATGTTCGGATGCGCAAGCTGCTGCGCCTTCCTGGCTTCGCGCTGCAAGGTGATCAACGACTTCGGATGACCGCGAAACTGCAGATTCAATACCTTGATCGCAATATACGGCTTGCGGTCGGACGCCTCCAGCTTGCGCAAATCCAGCGCCTTGTACACCGTGCCCATACCGCCGAAGCCGACGCACTCCTCCAGCACGAAGCGGCCGTTGAG
>DASVLY010000317.1:0-2102 GCA_036384635.1 Noviherbaspirillum sp.
TCCAGCCAAGATTGCCTGTCCCGAGCGCGAACATCAACAGCATCAGCGCCCAACAGCATCCCACGCAGAACAGGCCGTGGTGCGCGCCGAGCAGGAACGCTTCGCGGCCGGGCGCGCGCCCATGCCAATGCCGCATGACGAAGCTCAGAGGAGAGCGGCACTTTTCCAGGCATTGATGCTTGAGTTCCGAAAATTGGAATGCGCCTGCCAAGGCGATAACTGCCGTACCGACCAGCCAGCCATGTCGTGCCAGTGCGGGCAGGGCCAGCAGCGCGTTGTGCAGCCCATGCGCCAGGAGCCCGAAAGCGGCCCATACCGAGATGTAGCCGCTTCCCAACAGCACGAGAAAGCGGCCGCGATGCGGATAATCCGCCGTCAGTCGATCAAAGGCATCAAACAACGGCAATGTAGTCGGCAGCATCATTGCCGCCGTCATGAGTATCCATGAGGCGGCGTAGAGCAGGGCGGGCACAACGGTGCTCCCGCCCGGAACAGTGCTGCACAGAATTGCCGCCGGCCACGACGCGGTCCAGTTGCCGTGCTCGAGATAGCGTCCATAGGGGCTGGCCGCCCATACCCACAGCACCAGCCACGCGAGTCCGCTCAACGCAGCCAGGATCGGCAGGAACACGCGCTGGTGGCGGGACGCGCGTACCAGCCGCGGCGTCGCAGACGCGCTCATGCGTCAAAGACGAAGGTGCTCTGCAGAGCGTTGTGGTTCTTGATGTCGAGGTCGATTCCGAGCGCCGGGTTCTTGGATCGATACGCCGGAGCCTTGCCGACGTACACAGGCGCGCCTGGTACTGTGGAGAACACGGTATCGGACAATGTTGTCTTTCCGCCAGTCGTACCGCGATACGGCTCAAGTTCGGCATAATAGTTCTTGCCGATCTCCAGTTCTCCCTTGCCCTCGTTCACGGTAAACCTGATCGGCGCACGCTCTACCGACACGACCTGACCGATGAGTTTGGCCAGGTCGGCGACCGGGCCGCCGGCCTGGCCGGTATATACCTTGAGTAACGCCTCCTCCTGTTCCCTGGAGGCATGCTCGTCGATATAGATGGCGGCGGTCCAGTTGCCTTTCAGGATGTTGCCGGGCACATGGGCCACGGCTGCGATCGTATTGCCGCCGACGTCGACATCGTCGACCGTTCCTTTGTCGATGCGCCATGCGATGATGGTGTCGCAGGTCTTGTTGTCCGGGTCCTCGCCGATCCAGCAAGGGCACAAGACCTTGCAATTGCAGACCTCCAGCAAGCGGCCTTCCAGGTGATAGCTCATATGGCCTCCGATGATGCTGTGCGAACGCGAGCTTGTCGCCGCTATCTGGCGGCAAAGCTATGTCGGCACTTCATTCATTACCTTAGTCAGCAACGGTGGCACAGGCAAGGCGGCAGCTTTCGCCAGTCTGTCTTATATCAAGCCGCCTTCGGAACGCGCCTTGCGTCGCATCCGGCCGCGCCCGCCAATTGCACAACTTATTCCTGCGCGAGCCCAAAGCAGCGAGAGCCGCGACGCATCAGGCGTATATACTTTGTAATAAAGATGGTTCCGAGGTGAAATCGTGAAGCAAAAGTGGTCAACGAAAATTGCCGTTAATGCAATCAAGGCTCCGTGATCGTTCTAAATAATGTTCGAAGAAAATTTGTTAAAATGGCAATGCGCGGCACGTTGTGTAATTTTCAAAAATATTATTTTTTGTATCCGCCATTCGGCCTTCGTGCAGTGGTTTTCAAGAAGTTGTTGGGGCGAGCGGTGATTTTGTCAAAAGCAGGGGGGGAATATGAAATTCAGCGATATGAAAATCGGTCAACGGCTGTCCATCGGGTTTGGCCTGGCCATTCTGCTGATGCTGGCGGTGACCGCCATCGGCGTCACGCAAATCAGCAAAGTCAACGGCGACATCAAAGACATGGTCCGCGATTTCTACCCCAAGACCGTAATGGTCAATGTCATCAAGGGGGCGCTCAACGATACCTCGCGCAGCATGCGCAGTGTGCTGTTCGTTAATACCGCCGCCGAAATCAACGCCGAACTGGCAGCCATCGACAAAGCCGAAAAACTCATGGCCGACACCTATGCGCGCTTTGAAAAAGTCGAGC
>DASVLY010000318.1:0-3419 GCA_036384635.1 Noviherbaspirillum sp.
CCATTCGATGTTGTCTTGTCGCCTTTCAGAATGTCGTACCGCCTGACCATGATCTGCCCTCCCCAATTCAGAGATAAGTTGTGCACTGCGCGGCTATGTGAGGATGTAGAGACAGAGACCCGCTCGGGCCTCCGTCATTGCGGATCGCCATTCCGCAAAACAGAGAAGCAAACCCCCGTCTTCCCGGTCGTTGCCAGAAGCTGGGGCGTGCCATCCCGAGCAACCGCCTTGGCTGCGCAAGCTGCGCCAAGCCAGGATGCGACTTCACCTGCGTGCCCCACCATGTAATCGATGTTTGCCACCTTCGCGGCGATACCCGCCTTGACCGCTGCGGCTGTCACTGCGTTTGTCGAGGCTGGGTCAAGGGCGCACTGCCAAATACGACTCAAAGCAGAAGGTTCCATGCGCCCCCAGCGCAATGCGCGTGCAAGGGCAACATCCGCCGGACAGTTGTCGGTGTCATTTGGCCGATGCAGCCTTGCAATCGAGTCGATCTTGAATCGACGCTGCATTGGTTCCGGCACCACGAGTAGCGCGACACCGGCTTCCGCGCTACCGTCCGGCGGAAGCGTTTGAAGAACCGGATTCAACCGCACGAAGACGAGCAGGCGCGCTTCCTGATCACGCGTCTGGTTGATTCGATCCAGCCACGCGTCGAGGGCCATCAAATCGGGCGAATCGTGCGCAACCTCGGCTTTCAATGGCTGGAGATCGGATTTCGCCCATTGCTTGTCCCACGACGCTAACGCCTCATCCAGATTCGCAACGCCGGGTAACTCCAACTGAATCGCCAGGCTCAACTCCGACGGCAACGCACGGATGGCACCGGCAACATCACTGATCAACGCGCCGAACACCCACTCGCGCACGTGGCGTTGCCGCTCATCGTCACTATTGAACCGATTGCCATCCTCGTCTGTTTCGGGCTGATCAAACCAGCGCGCATTCACAGGCGGCGCATCGTGTTTCAGCGCGATTCGCGGTTCGAGTTTGATTGAACCACCCAGCAGTTTTTCGCACGCGTCTTCTTTCGCGTCACTCGTGAATCGGTATGCCGCAGCAATCAGCGCAAGGGGGCGGCTGGCCTCCTCGAACACGCGATTCAGGTATTTCTCTCGAGCTTCGTTCCATGCGATCGCGTCCAAACGTCGGTCCTCGAAAACGCTATAGCGCCGTAACACGACGAAGGTCGCAATTCCAACCGGATACACCGTGATGCATATCCGGAACCAGAGGGATTGCGTCGATTCGCCTTTGGGCCAGAGAAGCAGCACCGCGAATATGCCCGCAAGCACGATGACGAAAAACACAATCGTCCAGACGAGGCGCGACGGAGGGCGGTCCGGTACTGATTTCTCTGGTGGCAGTTTGTCGAAGTCAATAGGCATCGATCATTTCTCAAAAAGCATTGGGACGAGGCCGAAGGCTACGAGACACCGCATCCCACAAGGCTAGGGCCTCCCCCTCCGTGAGTGAGGATCGTTTGACTGTATCGGCCTGTGCCAGAAAATTCGGACTCGCGGTTAGCATGTCGAAAACGATGTAAGGTGCTTCAGGGCTACCCTGGTAATTCGTTTCCAGCGAGCCATGACTTCCCTGCACATTCACCTGCGTAAGTGACGATATCAACGCCTCGTCCACTTTCATTCCGCTGGGCAGGTCGATACTCCCGGATCGAATCACACGTCCCTGGGCCGTCTTCAACGCGTCTTGGACGTCCGTACTCCGTATGCGAGGCAGCAATGTGCTGGTTGCCTGTAAACCAGCGAAACTGTCCCAATTGAAAGACACATCGGATTTGTCCGCGAGTACATAGCTAGTCGAAACCTCCTCCTTTTCCGAAATCGCCTTGCCCGGCATGAATCCACCGACGAAGCATGTTCCAGGCTCCGTCGGAATCTCGTCTTCGGGACGACCTTGCAACTTTTCAATCAGATCAAAGGCCAGTGCCGATTGACGCGGCACATCATTTTGAATTTTCTTTTCCTTGACCCAAGGCTTATCTCTATCCACAGACTTGCTCCAATCTGTGCCCTCAATATTCAGACTAATTTGATAACCACGGTCCCATTTGTGAACTTCGATATTACGATTTGCATCACTTAAATCTGAATTAAAAATAAAATATCGCGTATTTGCAATTCCGCGCACCATATCACCACCGAAGAAAAACTGATAATTTCGCGGGTTTCTCGCGATCTTCAGCTCCGCCAGGCGCGCATCCATTTCACGCTTAAAATCGTCGAAACTCTGAAATCTCGTTTCGACATTCACACCATAAAACTTGGCCCTACCAATTGACTCCGCATTGGTCGGTAGGTCGATCAAGTAGCGCCCGACACAGCGCGGCTTCATACTCGTTGTCATCTCCGCTACCGTCCTCTGTTCCTGTTCTGTTAACCTTATGTCCTTGGCACTGCAACTCGTCAAAAATACTGCGCAGACCAACCAACCAGTCTTCAGCATGATGTGTATTCCATGGACGTGCCCTTGACATTGCTTACCAACCGCGTAATTGCGCGGAGACCGAAAAGTCGGCACGGAAGCGGGTTATATGCATCCTCGTATTCAGCTCATTCGAAGGCTACGCGAGCTTTTTACATAGATTGCTGACGCACGACCCGACCGAATAGGGATCGCACTGTCGCCGTTTACTTGGCAGGATTAATTACACGCTGAATACTGGTCCTCACGGTCATACACGAGCACGCGCGGTGCGCCTAACGACGTGCGAGGAAGCATCGCCGCAACCGGTATAGCAAGAAGCGTCATCAAAACTTTCCGCCGAGACAGCGTTTTCATACCGCCCCCGGACGCAACCGAATCGAGTTCACGACGCCATCCCATAGCTCAAGTGCCTCGCCGTCGTTGGCGAACGATTCCTTGTTCGTGAGGTATGCGCTCTCGCCGACACGCAGCGATGCGTTCAGATTGGGTTCGGCCAGCGAATACGCCTTGCCGGGCGCTTCCCATTTGAAGCCGTAGGTCCGCTTTCCGTCTTGCGTGCCAGCCACCAGAATCTCGTCGGCTTCGATCGGCCCGACCGGCCTGGCGCGATTGCGTAATTGGCCCACACCCGCCACTGTCCCGAGCAATGCTGGCAAAATGCCGCCCGCGCGCGTGCGCAATCCGGGGCCTACGCGCTCCTGCGCGTAGGCCGTCAACCGGAACCAAACATCTGGCTTGTCCGGCAACCGGATGTTCAACTCCCAGCTCTCCAGATTGAAATCCTTGTCGGTCAAGATGGTGTCGCCTGCCACGAAGCCAATACCTTTCGGCAGTTCGCCGGATGGAATATCGTGCCACTCACGTGACAGTTCCTGCCGTAAAGCCAGCGCCGTCGCTTTGCGGTCCGGCGACACCTCTCCGGAATACAATAAGCTGTTTAAGCCTGCCCGAAAGTAAGTGTCGAATCGATA
>DASVLY010000319.1:0-3282 GCA_036384635.1 Noviherbaspirillum sp.
GATGGAAATCGGCATGAAGGCGTTCCAGAACCAGGATGAAGTCGGTGCGGCCGCCGTGCCTTATCTGCGCGTGGCCGGCCATATGGTCTATGCCTATTTTTTCGCGCAAATGGCGAAGATCGCGCTGGAAAAACTCGATTCCGGCGACAGCTTCTACAAAGCGAAACTGGCAACTGCGCGCTTTTACTTCGCGCGCCTGCTGCCGGAAACCGCGATGCTGATTCGTCAGGCACGTTCCGGTGCGGCGAACCTGATGGCGCTCGAAACAGATTTGTTCTAAAGAATTACCGCTGCGCTCCTTCCCTCTGCAAGGGGGGAAGGGGAGATTCGCTACGAATTTAAAAAGGAATCATTCCATGTCCAATTTCATCGTCAGAAAAGTCGCCGTGCTCGGTGCGGGCGTAATGGGTGCGCAGATCGCCGCCCACTGCGTCAATGCGAAAGTGCCTGTCGTGCTCTTCGACCTGCCTGCAAAGGAAGGCCCGAAGAATGGCATTGTGCTGCGCGCCATCGAGAACCTGAAGAAACTGAATCCGGCACCGCTTGGCAACAAGGAAGATGCCGCACTGATCCAGGTCGCCAACTACGAGGACAACCTCGACCTGTTGAAGGGGTGCGACCTGATCATCGAAGCCATTGCCGAACGCATGGACTGGAAGCACGACCTGTACCGGAAGGTCTCACCGCATATCGCTCCCGGCGCGATCTTCGCGTCCAATACTTCCGGGCTGTCGATCACGGCGCTGTCCGAAGGATTCGATGCCGATCTCAAGGCGCGCTTTTGCGGCGTGCACTTCTTCAACCCGCCGCGCTACATGCACCTGGTCGAACTGATCCCGACCGTTGCGACGCGCCCGGAAATCCTCGATCAGTTGGAAGGCTTTCTCACCACCTCGCTCGGCAAGGGCGTGGTGCGCGCGCTCGATACGCCGAACTTCATTGCCAATCGCGTCGGCATTTTCGGCATGCTGGCTACTATCCATGAGGCGGAGAAATTCGGCCTGTCCTGCGACGTGGTCGACGACCTGACCGGCGCCAAGCTGGGCCGCGCAAAATCCGGCACCTTCCGCACTGCCGATGTGGTCGGTCTGGATACGATGGGCCATGTGATCAAGACCATGCAGGACAACCTGCCGGACGATCCGTTCTTCCCGGTCTACAAGACGCCCGAGGTGCTCTCCAGGCTGATCGGTGCGGGCGCGCTCGGTCAGAAGAGCGGCGCCGGTTTTTACAAGAAAGTCGGCAAGGACATCCTGCGCCTCGATCCTGCGAAGAACGACTATGTGCCGGGCGGCGGCAAGGCTGACGACCTCATCGTGCGCATCCTGAAGGAAAAGGATGCGGCGAAGAAGATGAAGGCGCTGCGCGAGTCGAGCAACCCGCAAGCCCGGTTCCTGTGGGCGATTTTCCGCGACGTATTCCACTACATCGCGGTACACCTGGAGTCGATCGCCAATAATGCGCGCGATGTCGACTTCGCCATGCGCTGGGGCTTCGGCTGGAGCACAGGTCCGTTCGAGACCTGGCAGGCAGCAGGCTGGCAGCAGATCGCTGCCTGGGTCAAGGAAGACATCGATGCCGGCAAGGCGCTGTGCAATGCGCCGTTGCCGCAGTGGGTATTCGACGGTCCGGTTGCGCAACATTCGGGCGTACATGCCGCCGAAGGTTCCTGGGCGCCGGAGAAGAAAACCTATGTGCCGCGCTCCTCGCTGCCGGTCTATCGGCGCCAGGCTTTCCGCGCGCCGCTCGTGGGCGAGGGCGCTGCCAACGGCCTTACCGCGGGTACGACCGTATTCGAAGACGACTCGGTTCGCATCTGGCATCAGAACGACGATGTGCTGATCCTGTCGACCAAGACCAAGATGCACGTGATCGGCCAGAACGTGATGAATGGACTGACAAGGGCGATCGAAGAAGCCGAGAAGAATTTCAAGGGCCTGGTGCTGTGGAATGCCGATGCCGCGGAGGGTGGCGCTTTCTCCGCCGGCGCGGACCTGCAGATGATGCTGCCGCTGTTCATGTCCGGCGGCATCAATGCGATCGATGCGGAAGTCGTGAGGCTGCAGAATGCCTTCATGCGCTTGAAGTACGCAAACGTGCCGGTCGTGGCGGCGGTTGCCGGCCTCGCGCTGGGCGGCGGTTGCGAACTGATACTGCATGTTGCCAAGCGTGTTGCATCGATCGAGTCCTACATCGGCCTGGTGGAGGTGGGTATAGGCCTGGTGCCGGCGGGCGGCGGTCTGAAGGAAGCGGTTGTGCGCGCGGCCAACGATGCGAAGGGCAACGATATCCTGCAATTCCTGAAGGTTTACTTCACTAACGCAGCCACTGCCGCCGTATCGAAGTCGGCGCTGGAAGCGCAGCAGATGGGGTATCTGAAGCCGGACGACACCATCGTGTTCAATCCCTACGAGCTGCTGCACGTCGCCAAGGTTGAAGCGCGTGCGATGTTCGACGCCGGCTATCGCGCTCCGCTGCCCAGGCTCATTCCGGTCGCCGGCCGCTACGGCCTGGCAACCATCATGGCGCAACTGGTCAACATGCGCGACGGCGGGTTCATCTCCGCGCACGATTTCAAGCTCGGCTCGATGATGGCCGAGATCGTTTCCGGCGGCGACATCAACCAGGGCAGTCTGGTCAGCGAACAATGGCTGCTCGACCTCGAACGCCGCGCGTTCATGGAGCTGCTGAACCATCCGAAGACACAAGAGCGCATCATGGGCATGATGCAGACCGGCAAACCCGTCCGTAATTAAACATGGTTCCCTCCCCTTCAAGGGGAGGGCCAGGGTGGGGATGGGTTTTGATTGCGATCGGAAGCCCTAAACCCATCCCCACCCCCAACCCTCCCCTTGAAGGGGATGGAGAGGAAAATAGGAGCCAGAAAATGACTAAACAACTTCAAGAGGCATACGTTGTCGCCGCAACCCGCACCCCGATCGGCAAGGCGCCGCGCGGCATGTTCAAGAACGTGCGTCCGGACGATCTGCTGGTGCGCGCCATCCGGTCCGCCGTCGCGCAGGTGCCGGGCCTGGATACGAAACTGATCGAAGACGCCATCGTCGGCTGTTCGTTCCCGGAAGCGGAGCAGGGGTTGAACATGGCGCGTAACGCCGTGCTGCTGGCCGGCTTGCCCCATACCGTCGGCGGCGTCACCATCAACCGCTATTGCGCATCGGGCATCACGGCGGTTGCAATGGCTGCCGACCGCATCAGGGTCGGTCAGGCGGACGTGATGATCGCCGCCGGCGCAGAATCGATGTCGATGGTGCCGATGATGGG
>DASVLY010000320.1:0-4869 GCA_036384635.1 Noviherbaspirillum sp.
AGGTATTTCCGGTTCGGAAGGGACTGCTTGCATCGAAGAGCTTTCTTCGGGCGGATTGGAAGTTGATCCCGGTTGGTTATCACGGCGATTGACTGGCGTCGGGGGAGTAAAACAGAAATACTGGCTAATGGATTTGGGCATAACAAGAACAAAACTTTCCAATTTATTAACTTTGGATTTATAAGTGGCATGAGATCGGGAAGAGTTCCGTCCTTGTAAACTTCCTCGCAGGTTTGGCAATGACATACGGGACAGAGGCGCAATCCCTCTGGCAAGGGGCCGCAATGCTTGCACCAAGACTCAACCAAGACTCGGGGCGCAGGAGCCGTCTGCTAATTGGCTCGTGTCGAGCCGGTGTTCCACTTTGGCACATTCGATGCCGTTACGAGTGGGGACATCCATTCCATTGCTAGGGCCTGTCATCAATGAGTTTGGAATGAACCCGGAGGGAACGGGCCGTATGCGTCGCATGCCGGTGTTGCGGCTCCTTGCCGTAGCACCGCTACGACGCGTCGCCGAGCCTGGGCCTGCAACGCATACGGCCCGTTCGCACTCCCAAACTCATTGATGACAGGCCCTAATGCCCATCCTGCGCAACAGGACTGCGCACAAAGTCGATATGCGTCTGCATCGCGGTGCGCGCCTCTTCGGGCTTGCGTTCGCAGATCGCATCGCATATGCAGCGGTGCTGTCGCAGCAGTTGTTCGGAAATCGCCGCGTCCAACTCGCGCAGGCCGGTGCCGTTCATGGTGATATGCTCACGCAGCATGCTCATGATGCTGCTGTGCAGGTGCAGGAACATGCTGTTGTGCGAGGCCAGCGCGATCGCGTCGTGCAGCCTGGCGTCGGCGATTGCTTCGGCGGCCTTGTCGCCGGCGCTGCGCGCGCTCTCCATCTCTTCCAGCACGCCACGGATGCGTTCGCGGTCCTTGTCGTCGCCGCGCAGCGCGGCAAAATATGCAGTGGCGCCTTCCAGCACCCGCCGAAATTCCAGGATGTCTTCGCGCACAGCCGGGTGATCCGCAATCAGTTGTCCCCAAGGTGAAGCGATGCCGGTGCGCAATTGCTCGGTCACGAACACACCCGCGCCGGGCCGGCTGCGGACCAGGCCGCGCGCGGCCAGCCGCTGGATTGCCTCGCGCACGGTGTTGCGCGACACGCCGTACTGTTGCGCCAGCACCCGTTCTGCCGGCAGCCGCGCATGAGTCGGCAACGTGCCGTCCAGCATTGCCGTCTCCAGCCGGCGCATCACCTCTTCCACGCGCCCGCACATTTGTCTCCCGCTCATCGCCGCCTCCTGCGCCATGCACAAATTGGTCCAACCAATTTGAGATGCCGTGTGAATGCTGGGATTATGCGAGCGAGAATACGAAAACGCAAAAACCTCCGGCCCGATTGAAGACGATACGATGGAACGAAACTATCCCCCTGCCCCGGCCCATGTGTACCTGTTCGGTACCTGCGTGATCGATATGTTCATGCCGCAAGCCGGGCTGGATGCTGTCCGGCTCTTGGAGCGCGAAGGCATCACCACGCATTTTCCGCGCGCGCAGAGCTGCTGCGGTCAACCCGCCTACAGCAGCGGCAATCCCGAAGAGGCGCGCATCGTCGCGCTGGCCCAGCTCGGTCTGTTTCCCGAGCCGTGGCCGGTGATCGTGCCGTCCGGCTCCTGTGCCGGAATGATGCGCCACCACTGGCCGAAACTGTTTGAAAACGACCCGGTCAACGGGCCGAAGGCGCGCGCGCTGTCCGAACGGATTTACGAGCTGGGCGAATTCCTGCTGCATGTGCTGAAGGTGCGGTTCAAGGAAACGGCCCCCGGCACGCAAGCGCCGGAACGGGTAGTGCTGCATACCTCCTGCGCGGCGCGGCGCGAAATGGGCACCCGCGCGCACGGCGTTGCGCTGGTCGATGCGCTGCCGGGGGTGACGCGCGTCGAACATGAAAACGAGTCCGAATGCTGCGGCTTCGGCGGCACCTTTTCACTCAAGCATCCCGATATTTCGGGTGCGATGGTCAAGGACAAGATCGCCTCCGCCTGCGCCACCGGCTGCGAGCGCCTGGT
This sequence comes from Noviherbaspirillum sp., assembly GCA_036384635.1. Lineage (GTDB taxonomy): Bacteria > Pseudomonadota > Gammaproteobacteria > Burkholderiales > Burkholderiaceae_D > Noviherbaspirillum. Next base: position 2,066 of record DASVLY010000320.1, read on the forward strand.
GTCGGCCGACTGCGGTTGCCTGCTCAATATCGGCCATGCAGCCCAATATCAGGGCGCGCCGCTGCAGGTCGAACATCTGGCGAGCTTCCTGTGGCGTCGCACGGGCGGCGCGCATACCGATCAGGAGCAACCCCAATGAGCACCATGAGCGCACGCGAACGCATGCTCGGCCGGCTGCGCGCCGCCGCGCCGGCGGCATCCAATCACGTCGACGCACTCGATGCGCGCATCAATGCCTATTACGACAGCCGGCGTAATGCGCTGGCCGCATCGACGCGCCAACTGGTGCAAGCAATGCAGGCAGCGATGACCGCATCGCACGCCGAAGTCTGGTGCGCCGATGCTTCTGCCTGGCCGGCGCAAGTGGCGCAAAAGCTCGCCGACAACGGTGTGCGGCGTCTGCTGCTCGATCCGGCAAGCGTGGAAGGCGCGGCGCTGGCCGGAGCATTGCCGGCGACGGTGCAAGCCCTTTCCTTCACGCAGCCGCTGGAAGACTGGAAGGCGGAACTGTTCGACACCGTGGACGCGGGCTTTACAGTCGCGCGTTCCGGTATCGCTTCGACCGGCACCCTGGTGCTCGCGCCCGATGCAGGTTCGCCGCGCACGGTATCGCTGGTGCCGCCGCTGCACGTCGCGCTGGTGTATGCCAACACGCTGCATGCTGACTTGCATGCGGCCGTGCAAGCCGAGCGCTGGCGCGACGGCATGCCAACCAACCTGGTGCTGGTATCGGGCCCCTCCAAGACCTCCGATATCCAGCAAACCCTGGCCTATGGCGCGCACGGGCCGCGCCGGATGTGGGTCATCGTCGTCACCGACACCAATCCGCAGGAAGAACAGCAATGAAAACCGCACCGCTGGAATTCGTGCCCTCCGCCGCTTTTCACGAACGCGCCCGCGCGGCGCTCGATGACCCCAGGCTGCGCAAGAGCTTTCGCGGCGCGATGGACTTCCTGAGAAACAAGCGCGCCACGCAGTTCCCCGACAGCGAAGAACTGGAGCAGTTGCGCGATCTGGGCGAAGCCATACGCAAGCACGCGCTCGCCAACCTGCCGGCCCTGCTGACGCAGCTCGAAACCCGTCTTGCCGCCAACGGCGTGCAGGTACACTGGGCGGAGACGGCCGATGAGGCCAACGAAATCGTCCACCGCATCGCGCAGTCGCACAATGCAAAGCGCCTCATCAAGGGCAAGTCGATGGCCAGCGAAGAGATCGAGCTGAACCATTACCTCGGTGAGCGCGGCATCGACTGCCTCGAATCGGACATGGGTGAGTACATCGTGCAGATGGCCGGCGAAAAGCCTTCGCACATCGTGATGCCGGCCATTCACAAGACGCGCGCCGACATCGCCGAACTGTTCGAGAAAAACATCCCGCATACGCCCTACACCGAGGATGTGGATGCGCTGATCCGGACCGGCCGGCGCGCACTGCGTCAGGCGTTCGTCGATGCCGACATCGGACTGTCGGGCGTCAACTTCGCAGCGGCCGACACCGGCACGCTATGGCTGGTGGAAAACGAGGGTAATGGCCGCCTGTCGACCACGGTTCCCGACGTACACATTGCAATCATGGGCATGGAAAAGGTGGTGACCAAGCTGGAGCACATCGTGCCGCTGGCCAGTCTCCTGACACGCTCGGCCACCGGCCAGGCGATCACCACCTATTTCAACCTGATCTCCGGCCCGCGCCGCCCCGACGAACTCGACGGCCCGCTCGAGGTACACCTGATCCTGCTGGACAATGGCCGCTCGCAAGCCTATGCCGACGAGCAGTTGCGCGCGACCTTGCAATGCATCCGCTGCGGCGCCTGCATGAACCACTGCCCGGTCTACTCGCGCATCGGCGGACATGCCTACGGCACCACCTATCCCGGCCCGATCGGCAAGATCATCTCGCCGCACCTGCTGGGGCTGGAGGCAACGGCCGATCTGGCAACCGCATCGAGCCTGTGCGGCGCCTGCGCCGAGGTGTGCCCGGTGCGCATCCCGATTCCGGAACTGCTGATTCGCCTGCGCGCCGAGGCCAACCGTGATCCGAACGAACAGGTTTCGCATCCGCTGCGCGGTCAGGGTGCCAGATTCAGCCGCGGCGAACATCTGGTGTGGCGCTTCTGGAGCGGCGCCTTCGCGCGCCCGGCCGTCTATCGCCTGTTCCGCTGGGCCGCCACACGCCTGCGTGCGTTGACGCCAGCCAATCAGTTGGGCTGGACCAGACACAGGGCTCCGCTCAAGCCGGCCGTGCGCAGCCTGTCCGATCTGCTGCGCGAACGCGGTCAGCCCGAATAGGGCTCGGTCGTTTCCGGCGATCGGTGTAAGATTTTCCGTCGCCCGACTCATCCGCAGCGTGAGCCCCATGCCCCCACCGCTCCCCTTTCCCATTCGCCAGGAATGCCCGCCCGGCGCCTGCGTATGCGGACGGGACGTCTTGCTGAACGACCCTCGGGGCGACATCCGCGTACTGCAGTTGACAAGAGAGGAAGAAAAACGGCTCCTCGCGCGCATCGAAAGCATCTCCACCTATGCTGATCTGATGCACATCACCAAGCGCATGCACGAACAGTTAGGCATCGTCCTTCAAATCACGCCCGGCACTCACGAAGTGCGCACAGTGCGCGGCCTTAGCATTCAGCTTGCGGAGCAACCGGGGCTTTGCAGGAAGACACGACAAGCCATTCCCGCCGCCGTTCGCCGGTGTCTCGATCAGAATCCGGAAATCGTCTATGCCATATTGAACGCGCACGATCTCTTGTTTGATGGCTGACCCAGATTCAAAAGGAGTGCTCTCCATGCAACAGCCCTTCC
>DASVLY010000321.1:0-2391 GCA_036384635.1 Noviherbaspirillum sp.
GTCATGGGAGGATGCGGAAAATGGAAGGAAGAACATGACCGCAGGAAGCGGTCACGTGGAACGGCGGTCGAGCATGGCGCGCGCAATGGTACCGGCGTCGACGTATTCAAGCTCGCCGCCGACAGGCACGCCGCGCGCAAGACGGCTGACCTTCACGCCGCGCGCTTTCAGCGTCTCGCTGATGTAATGCGCGGTGGCCTCGCCTTCATTCGTGAAGTTCGTGGCGAGCACCACTTCACTGACCACGCCGTCGGTCGCCCGTGCGATCAGCTTTTCAAGATGAATGTCCTTCGGGCCGATGCCGTCGAGCGGCGACAGATGTCCCATCAGCACGAAATACAGTCCCCTGTATGTGAGCGTCTGCTCGATCATCAACTGGTCCGCCGGCGTCTCCACCACGCACAACAGACTCGCGTCGCGCGCGGCATCCAGGCAAGTGCCGCACACCTCGCTCTCGGTGAAGGTATTGCACTTTGCACAGTGATGAATCTTCTCGACCGCCTGCGACAACGCACGGCCCAGAAGTGCAGCGCCGTCACGGTCATGCTGCATCAGATGATAGGCAATGCGCTGCGCAGACTTCGGGCCCACGCCGGGCAGGCGGCGCAGCGCTTCGGTGAGGAATTCGAGACTGGACGGAGTTTTCACTGAACTCAATCAGAACGGCAGCTTGAAACCCGGCGGCAGCGGCAGGCCCGCAGTCAGGCCCGCCATCTTTTCCTGCGAAGTCGCTTCGGCCTTGCGCACCGCATCGTTGAAAGCGGCGGCCACCAGGTCTTCCAGCATGTCCTTGTCGTCGCCCAGCAAGGAAGGATCGATCGACACGCGCTTCACATCGTTCTTGCACGTCACGACTACCTTCACCATGCCGGCGCCGGATTGTCCTTCCACTTCGATCAATGCAAGCTGCTCCTGCATTTTCTTCATGTTGTCCTGCATCTGCTGGGCTTGCTTCATCAGCCCTGAAAGTTGGCCCTTCATCATGGTCGTACTCCTTGATCGTTGATTAAACGGGTTTGATCGATCCCGGCACGATGATCGCGCCGAATTCGCGCATGAGCGTCTGCACGAAAGGATCGCTATGCATGTTTTCTTCCGCCTGGCGCTGACGCGCTTCGCGTTCGGCCACGGCCTGCGCGTTGGCAGTCTGCTCTACCGCACCGATCTCGGTATTGACGCGGATCGTTTTGCCGAAATGCTCGGACAACGCAGCCGCAAGCTTGTCGACGGCACCGGCCGAGCGCAGCGTCTCCAGCGGAATACGCAACAGGAACTGCGCGCCCTCTCCCTGCAATTCGCACTGCAGCAGTTCGCTCTGCTGCGCCAGTTGCTGTACCACGCCGCGCAACGGCAGCGCCGCAGCCAGCGCCGGCCAGTTGCCGTCCCAGTTCAGCGCGGGAACCGGGGTCGGTTCCAGAGCGCGCATTCGTGGAGCCGGCGGTGCCGGTGGCGGACTTGCTTGCGCAACCACGGCCGTGTCGTTCAGCGTTTCGCCTGCGAATTCAGTTTTTTTTTGAGCCGCAGCGCCCGTCGGCTCAGATTCAGATGCTGCCTGCGGCCGCTCGTCTTCCCAAGGCGGCGGCGCACTTGATCTGGGCGGTGGAGCAACGGCCGGTGCCTTGCCGCCGTTGCGCGCTGCTTCCAGCGCTGCGCGCGCCGGACTTAATCCGCCTGGGGGACGAGCAACCGACGCACTTGCCGTCATCGCTTGCGGCGCCGCGCTTAATCTTGCAACTGCCGGTGCCGGGGCAGCCGCCGCAGGCGCGACGGCAGCAACGGGTTTCGCTTCTGCAGCGCCGACTCCGGGACGAAACGCCAGCATGCGCAGCAAGGTCATCGAGAAGCCTGCATATTCATCAGGCGCCAGACTCAATTCATTTCGCCCATGCACTGCGATCTGGTAGAAAAGCTGCACTTCCTCCGCATCGAACACATTCGCCAGACGCAGGATGTCCTCGCGTTCCGGCACATCGTCCGGCACCGCCGCCGGCACTGTCTGCGCGAGAGCGATCCGATGCAACAATGTTCCAAGGTCTTGCAGCGCGGCATTGTAAGACAAGCTGCGTGCAGCCATTTCGTCTGCAACCGCAAGCAAAGCGGAACCGTCCTTCGCAGCCAGTGCATCCAGCACCCGGATCAGGTAGGACTGATCGAGCGCGCCCAGCATGCCCTGCACCGCTTCCAGCGTCACCTTGCCGGCGGCATATGCAATTGCCTGATCGGTCAGCGACAGTGCGTCGCGCATCGAGCCATGCGCGCCCTGTGCGAGCAGGCGCAGCGCAGGCGGATCGAACGCAACGCCTTCCTGTCCAAGGATGTTTTCCAGATGCCCGACGATATGGCCGGGAGGCATCTGCTTCAGATTGAATTGCAGGCAGCGCGACAATACCG
>DASVLY010000322.1:0-2755 GCA_036384635.1 Noviherbaspirillum sp.
GTTCTCCTTCAGTTGACATATGGTCAGCATAACTGCCGTCGCGGCAACCCGGTAGCGTGAGGCGACGAGCAGTGAAAAGAACAGAGCGAAGTGCTGGTGTCGCGATGCGAAACGGGGGCGAAAACCTGTTGCGCCGCAGCAACCAAATTGCGCAAACGCACAACATCTCGAGTTGTATTTTGAAAATAATGATGCACAATGAAAACATGCATAAAAGCATCGTAAGGGCAAACCTGCCGAAAGGCGGGGACGCAAAGCTTCCGGGCTTCGCGGGCTGAAAACAGGAAATATTCTGTTCATGCCTGCATGCCAGCGGGGCTGCCAATATTGGTTTCGGCATCGCGCCGCCCTTTCCGCCAATGGAAACCGGAGAGAGGCGACAAATGTTTTCCCCAGCAGATTTTCCCCGTACTCTGATTGCAATCGCGGTAAGCGCCGCCGTGACCGCATCTGCCCGCGCGCAGGAGGCATCGCCTGCATCCGAGGGAACAGTTGTCGCCACCCAGACCTATTTCCCTACTGCAGGCAGCATCGATAACGAACGCATCAACTCGGCTGCCGTCATCGGCCGCATCAATGCCGACTACGCATACAGTCGCGGCATCACCGGCAAGGGTGTGACGATCGCGATCATGGACACGGGCATTGCCGCCAGCCACCGGGAATTCGCCGAAAGCGGCAAGCTGGCGCAGGGTTTCAATGCGATTACCGGCGGCACCAATGTGAACGATACATTCGGTCATGGTACGCATGTGGCGGGCCTTCTTGGCGCCGACCGCGATGGCCGTGGCATCTTCGGCGTTGCTTATGACGCGCAACTGTTGCCCATCAAGGTATTGACGGACGCCGGCAGCGGCTCCACCGACATACTCGATCGCGGTTTGCGCTATGCAATCGGCAAGGCGGCAATCGCCAACATGAGCCTGGGTACTTCCACCAGCTACAATCCGGGCGCCTTGAGGGATGCGGTGCGCAGCGGCTTGCTGATCGTGGCTGCCGCCGGCAATGACGGCGCAGCCAATCCCGGCTGGCCGGCGCGCTTTGCGAAAGAGGTGTGGGCCAACAACCAGATCATCGCAGTCGGCGCGGTCGACAGCGCCAATCGCATTGCGTCGTTCTCGAACCGGGCGGGCGATGCCGCCGCCTGGTATCTGGTTGCACCGGGCGTTCATATCGCATCGACCTACCTGAATGGCCAGTATGCATACGCGAGCGGTACTTCGATGGCTACGCCGGTCGTCAGCGGCGCGGCGGCGCTGATCAAGCAGATGTGGCCGGCGTTGCGCGCCGACCAGATCGCCAACATCCTGTTCGTCACCGCCACTGACCTGGGCGCGCCCGGCATCGACCCGGTATACGGACGCGGCTTGTTGAATGTGCAAAAGGCGCTGCAGCCGATCGGGGCGTTGACGACCACTACGTTCAATGGCCGCACCATCAATGTGCTGTCGGGGGCGACGCAAGTCTCGGCGGCCACCAGCCAGTTGTGGAGCCTGGCAGCATCCGGGCAACTGCACGTGATCGGGATGGACGATTATCAGCGTGACTTCAAGGCCGATCTCGGTTATACCGTGGCGCGACCGGCTGGCATGTCGTTGCAACAGGTGTTGGACAGCATGAACAACCGCATCGATGTCGCCGAGCGGGTGCTGCCGGACGGATCACGTTTCGTGGCCGCGTATGCGCGCGAACCGGCGTTGGCCGGCAGCATGCAGGAGCGTGCGCAGACCCCGCGGCTGACCGCATTTTCGCTGTTGTCGAAACAGGCAAACGGGCGCGAAGCTGCAATCGGCACGGGCGGGCTGGCTGCGCAGTATTTCGGAGCCGGTGGCCTGGAGGTCGCCGAAGGAATGGCGCTGGGAGCGGTATCGGCGCTGGCGAACCCCTATTTCACACTGGTGCCAGGCGCATCGCATGCCGGCATCGGGCAGCGCATCGGCGACGTGAAGCTCAAATTCGGTTTGCTTACTTCCGGTTTGAACCAGATGCTGGGCTCGCAGGATGTGTACCTGCCGTCAGGGACGCTGAACCTGCCGCGCGTGAACTCCGCATTGTTTGAAGTGTCGGAGTCGTTTGGCGATGCCGCGTTGTCGGTGTCGCTATCGCACACTGATGAGAACAATGCTTATCTTGGCTCGGTGTCGAGCGGGCCGGTAGCGCTGGGCACGAATACATCGACTCGCGCGCTGCAGGTTGCCGGTGCTGTACTCATCGCGCCCAAGCTGGCGTTAGCCGGCCAGGCCGCTTACGGCATTACGCCGGGCAACATCAATAACGGCAACTTGATTACCGAAGTGACCGATACCCGCACCAATGCATTTTCGTTGGCGGTGGTGGCGTCCGACCGCATCAAGCCGGGCGACCGCTTCAGCCTGTCGCTGTCGCAGCCGATGCGCACCTATTCGGGCCAGATCGCAATGGATGTGCTGACCGGCCTCAACAGCGATGGCAGCCAGACGCGCGACCGGTTGCGGTTTTCGATGGTGCCCTTCGGGCGCGAGATGCGGATGGAGATGAATTACTCCACGCCCGCCGGCCAGGATGCATCGATCGGCTTGATCTTCATGCTGCGCCGCGAGCCGAACAACCTGGTCGATTCGCCGGTGGAAAAGCTGATGGCGCTGCGCTATGTGAAGCGGTTCTGACAGCCTGTGCGGATAAATGGCTTCTCGCTGAAATGCATATTTTCACCTACGGTTCATTGATGTTTCCCGAAGTGTGGCAGTGCGTGGTACGGGGACATTACTGCTTTGTG
>DASVLY010000323.1:0-3526 GCA_036384635.1 Noviherbaspirillum sp.
ATGATGCTGCCGCCTCTTTGGAGCGTCACAGCGGCCATTCTGAGGGCAACCCCCATGTTGAGCGAAAGCTGCAGGTCCTCAATCGATCCCGGTGCTTTGCAAGCTGCCCAAAAGCGCTTGAGATCGGCGTCAGTCAATACCGTGTCCCGAGCCTCGGGAACCTGCACAGCAATGTCGTGTGCCGGATTGCTGTCGATCAGGCCATTGCGGATCGCGCAGGCCATAAGCTGGCGTATCACGTTCAGGCTGATGCGGCCATTCGATTTGACCTTTCGCGACTGCTTGGAAACGAACGCCTGAATTTCAGCCCTCGTGATGCTGGCCAGCGGCTCCGCCCCGAATGTCTTTTTCACCAGAGCGTCATAGATCCTGCGCTCCTCCTTGATCTTGCTGGCTCGCTTTGGCTTAGAGTTCGCTCGATGAGTTCCAAGGGCGCAGTCATCGAAATAGGCGTCAGCTAGGCCATCAAGCGTGTTGAGGTGCTTGCGCCTTTCTTCGGCTCTGGAACGCCGCTCGGTAGCAACAACGTCCGATCCGCCAGCAACGGTGCCTTTGATCTTCCTCGCCTCCTCACGAGCCTTTGCGAGGGAAATAGAGGGGTAAGGACCTATCAGCTTGCGGCGATGCTCGCCGGCGGCATTGCGATAACGAATAGACCATGACCGCACGCCCTTGTCGGTCACACGAAATGTCAGTCCAGTCTGTTGATCGTCTCGAAGCTCAAGGCGCTTGCCGGGCTCGGGCAAAGCGTTCTTCAGGGTGTCGTTTGTCAGTTTCACCATCGGGGGCACATCCTCGGGGCACATCGGGGGCACAAATAACTTGCGCCACAACGCATTTAACTGCACATTGCTGCACAATCAACCCGCTGAAAATGCCTGTAAACAAAGGCTTTTGAGGAAATACGAAATGGCATCGCACTTAACCGCACGCAAGAACGCCCTTTTTTGTAATCAGGGGGTCGCGGGTTCGAACCCTGCCGGGGGCACCAGTAAAATCAATCGCTTAATCCTGAAATCTATTTGGTTGAATGAACCGTGTGACGGGTGACGCTTTGCGTCTGCCTTGGCCCGGAGGTTGAGCCCTGATGAAACTGGAGTGACCGGCTTCGGCCTGCCAGCCCGGGAAACTCTCGCATCGGGAAGCCGGTTTAGCCCACTAGAAGGCGAGATCGGGAAGGGCGGGGCATCCGCCAGAGTTGTAAAGCCCCAAGGTTTAAGCATATTGTTCGGCAGATAAGTTGAGCAACAGCGGGCGCTTTCAATGGATGCATATGGTCATTTGCGGATATTGGTAAGCCTCATCCTCGGCCTGGCCATTACCAGGGTGTTGTCCGGACTTTCCAGAAGGTTGCAGGAGCCGCAGAAAACCGACCGTATGCATGCGCAGATCGTCTGGTCGATTGCCCTGCTTCTGGGAGCTGTCCATTTCTGGTGGTGGGAATTTGCGCTGCGGCTGATCCACAACTGGAATTTCTGGATTTACATTTTCGTTCTGGTCTACACGTCGCTGTTCTTTTTGATGTCGACGCTGCTTTATCCCGATCACATTCAGGAACTCTCCGAGCGGGAAAGTTTTTTCGTGCGCAGGCGACATGCGTTCTTTGCCCTGTTTGCCGCCTCGTTCGTCTTCGATCTGGTGGACACCTACATCAAGGGCAGGGAACATTTCGAACAGCTCGGGCCATGGTATCTGGCAAGGATAGTCGGCGGTCTGCTTATCGCGATTGTGGCGATGAGAACCGATAGCAGCCGCAAAATCATGTGGCTCGGTGTTATCTGGCTCTTCTTTAACGCGCTGTGGATAACGGCGATCTACAGCGACCTGTTCTAGCTCCTTCAGCGGCAAAATAACCGGACCGCGAGACGGGCCTGCGAGTGGAACGCGCAAGCGCATCATGCGGGGTGGCGGTTTCGATGATCGCCTACGGCTTTATGTGATAGAGCTTGTGCACGATAGACCAGTTGCCGTCGCGTTCCAGCAGGGACAGATATTCGTAAAAATCCATACCGTCGAAACGGGTCGTCAGCTTCACCGAAGCGCTGTCGCCTTCCTTGTCGATGCCCATGATTTCAAAAGCGGGATCGTGATCGGGGAGGCCGCGTTCGCTTTTGCGCATCTGGTCGACAAAGTCCTCCAGGGATAGCCATTCGATCTCGCCTTCGAAGGTTCCGACGATGCTGGCGCGCGGGTCGAAAACGTCACGCATCAGGCTCTCATCCGCATAGGCCATGGCATGGACATAGTCCGTGACGGTCTGGGTAATCGTTTGCGGCATCGGATCATCCTCCCTTCTAATCCAAATGCCAAGCTTACACCCGTTGGCGTCTTTCCACCATAACCCCCTGAAAATGCGCCGGTTACGCTTCTTCCTGCGGTGTTTTCCGCCGGCTGCGGCAGGTGCTGTGCGAAACCGTGCGGCATGTTTTGCCGCCGCTTTCCACAATTTTGTCCCGCCTGTCATTATAGTCGCCTTGGGTCCGACAAATTTCGGCATCAAGGGCTTTTCCGCCCGTTTTGATGTGGCGCGCGGCGAGGCTTTGTGTGGGCTTTGCCGGTTTAACCGCCGGGGCGGGGTGCCGCGCCGGGCGGAATTGGCCTATGATCTGCCCGCGTGCCAGACGGGAGCGGTGTTGGGCATGCGGGTAACAGTTTGCGTTTGAAGGTGTTTTTGTGATTGATCCCTATGTTTTGCTTGGCGTGGAGCGCGATGCCGACGAGGCGGCGATCAAGTCGGCCTACCGCAAGGTGGCCAAGGCCGCGCATCCCGATAGCGGCGGCGATGCCGAGCAATTCGCGCGCCTGCAGACGGCCTATGAGCTGCTGAAGGATCCGGTGCGCCGTAAGGTATTCGACGATACCGGTTACGATCCGCAGCTTGCCGACGCCAAGGACCTCAAGGGCCTGCTGATGCTGGAAACGCTGGTGAATGAATTCATTCTGGACGAACGCGAACCTGGCAGTTTCGACCCCGTGGCCGCCATGCGCCGCAAGCTGACCGACGATATTCTGAAAAGCCGTTTCCATATTCTCGAGCTGGAACGGCACCGCACGCGGGTTCGCAAACATATGGACCGTCTCGGCCGCAAGCCGGAAACCGATGTGCTGAGTTCCATGCTGCGCGCCCGCAGCCAGTCCATCGCCGAAGCCATTCGTAACGCCGAAGCCCAGATCGAGGCAATCGAACAAGCCTATACGATGCTCGAAGGTTATTCCTACGAACTGGAAAGCGTGACTTTGGCCGAGCCCTTGCTGAAAGGCGAGGCGGCGGAATAGGCGGCCGTTCAGGGGCCGTTGACGAGGGCGAGGATGAGCTGATGCACCCGCCCGCCGGGGGAAAGCTCGTCCCGGTCGAAATCGCGGCCGCGCTGGCGCTGCTCGTTGGAAAGCTCACCCAGACGCTGTTGCAGAACGGCGCGCACCTTCTGGCATTTGGCATCGTTCTCCGCCCTCAGCCCGATGCTGAAGGCTTCGATCTTTTTCACCATGTCGAGAATATGGTCACCATGGACGCGTTCGTGCGTTT
>DASVLY010000324.1:0-2575 GCA_036384635.1 Noviherbaspirillum sp.
AGGCCGACGAAGCCCAGCGCATACAGCATCGGCGCGGAGAAGGCGATGCGTCCCTTGTACAGGGTCGCGGTCCAGTTGAACACCTTGATCGCGGACGGAATCGCGACCAGGAAGGACAGCAGCGAAAACACCATGCTCGCATACGCCGACTGGCCGGATACGAACATGTGGTGGCCCCACACCAGGAATCCGATGGATGCGATGCCGAGGATCGCATACGCCATGAAGCGATAGCCGAAGATGCGTTTTCTCGCAAAGCACGGGATGATTTCGCTGGCCACGCCCATCGCCGGCAGGACCATGATGTACACCGCCGGATGCGAATAGAACCAGAACAGGTGCTGGAACAACAGCGGGTCGCCGCCCAGCGCCGGGTCGAAGATGCCGACATGCAGCAGCCGCTCGGCGGCCAGCAGCGCCATCAGCATCGCCAGCACCGGGGTGGCCAGCACCAGGATGATGGCCGTGGCGTAATTGGCCCACACGAACAAAGGAAGGCGGAACCAGGTCATGCCGGGCGCGCGCATCGTGTGCACGGTGACGATGAAGTTGAGTCCCGTGAGGATCGAGGAGAAGCCGAGGATGAACACGCCGGTGAGCGCGAGGATCACATTACTTTTCGAGAACATCGTCGAGAACGGCGTATAGAAGGTCCAGCCGGTATCGACCCCGCCCAGAATCAGCGCCAATAGCGTGAACACGCCGCCCAGCAGGTAGATGTACCAGCTCGCCAGGTTCAGGCGCGGGAATGCCAGGTCGCGCGCGCCTATCATCAACGGCATCAGGAAGTTGCCGAGCACGGAAGGGATCGAGGGGATCAGGAACAGCCACACCATGATCACGCCATGCGCGGTGAACAGGCGGTTATAAGTATCGGCCGTCACCAGGTCGGCCTGCGGCGTGGCCAGTTCCAGCCGGATCAGCGCGGCGGCGCCGCCGCCGATGAAAAAGAACACGGTGATCGCCGCCATGTACAACCATGCGATGCGTTTGTGGTCATGCGTGGTCAGCCACGACTTCAGCGACCAGTCTTCGCTCAGATAATCGGCCGCTGCCGTTTCATTGACCCGCGCGTGCATTGCCGCCTCCGGTGGAACGTAGGTATTCGATGATGGCCAGCAAGTCTTCCTCGCCGATCTGACCCGCGAACGACGGCATGATGGGCGCATAGCCCGCCACCACGTCCTTCTTCGGCAGCAGCACCGAATCGCGGACATAGGCTTCGTCCGCGATCAGCGTCCGGCCGTCCGCCAGATGCACTTCGCGGCCGAGCAGTCCGTGCAGGTCGGGCGCGTGGACCGACGACTGCGGCTCGTGGCAGCCGCTGCAGCCGTAGCGCCGATACAGCTCGAAGCCGCGCGCGGCCATGCCGGGTTGCGTATTGCCGGCTTGCAGCCAGGCGGAGAATTCGCTCGGCCGCATCACGACAATGCGCCCGCGCATGCCGGCATGATCGGTGCCGCAATACTCCGCGCAGAACAGGTGGAATTCGCCGGTCCTGGTCGGCGTGAACCAGATCGACACATAGCGGCCCGGCAGCACGTCCTGCTTGATGCGGAACGCCGGAACGAAAAAGCTGTGGATCACGTCCTGCGAGGTCATCACCAGCCGCACCGGCTGGCCCAGCGGCACGTGCAGTTCGTCGATTTCGCGCCGGCCGTTCGCATGTTCGAGCTTCCACATCCATTGCTTGGCTACCACGAACACCGGCATCGCGTCCGGCGGTGCGCGATACAGCCAGGTGTAGTCGTAAGCGGCCCACGCGAAGATGGCGAGAAACAGCAGCAGCGGGACCGCCGTCCATATGATCTCTATCCTGCGGCCTGTGGCCGGCGCATGGCTGCGGTCGGCGCGCGAACCCTTGCGGTAGCGGATCGAGAAATAAACGATCAGCAAAGTCACCGCGAGCGCCGCGAATCCGGTCAGCAGGACCAGTGCGAGGAACAGCGCGTCGTAGCGCCCGGCTGCGGCGGATGCACTCGGCGGGAACAGGTAAAAACCGGTGTTCACCCTTGCGCCCTCCTTCCGATGCGCCACAGCCAGAGCGCAAGCGCGGCCAGCACTGCGAAACACAGCGCGCGCACCAGCGCCATCACTGCGCTGCTGTAGCGTCCGGTGACCGGATCGTAGTGCGAGCACAGCAGCGCCAGCCGGTCGGCCGGCGAGCCGATGCGCCCCGATGAGGCATCGACCAGCGCCAGCCTGAGGTCGCGCGGCTCGAAGCGCACGCCAAGAAAATAATGCGAGATGCGGCCCTCCGGCGTGGCGATCAGGAAGCCGGCCGGATGCGCATACCCGCCCGCTGCCTGGTCGTATTCATAACGGAATCCGACACTGTGCGCGAGCATGTCGATCTGCGGTTTCGTTCCTGTCAGAAGATGCAGTTCGCCGCCTGCATGCGCGATCAGCGGCGCATACGACGCCTTCTTGCGCGCGGCCAGCGCGGCGTTCTCCGAGGGATCGATGCTCACTCCCAGCACACGCCAGGCGCGCGGCGGCAGGCCCGCGCCGGCCAGCCCTTCCAGCACGCCGTCCATCAGCGTGCTGCACAGGTTCGGACAGTGGTAATAGCCAA
>DASVLY010000325.1:0-2169 GCA_036384635.1 Noviherbaspirillum sp.
AGCAGGCCCAAGCCCTGCAGCAGCGAGAGCGCGACGCCAAGCGCGGTCCGGAACATCGGCTTGGCCATTTCCTGCAGCCGCGCGATCACTTCCGGGTTGCGCGTGGCAAGACCATCCCATGCCGCGTTCAGGCGCGCGCCGACCAGGGGTATCTTCTCCATCCACTCGGGCAAAGGCGGCAGGCCGGAAGCCAGCCGGTCCTGCACAATGGCCACCCACTCCGGCACCCGGGTGGAAAACGCGACACCCGCAAAGAACATCGGCACCAGCAGGCACACGAGGATCAGTGCCACGATAAGGACAGTCGCCAGCGCGGGCCGCCCCCCGAGCGCCGCCGCGAGCCGCTTGAACGGATGCCAACTGGAATATGCCAGGATCGCGCCCCACAGGAGCGTGGTCACGAAAGGCGCGAGCACGATCATCGTGCCAACGGTAAGCACCAGAATCGCGAACACGCCGACCAGTTGTTCCATGAGGCGGTCGAATTTCACGCTGCATCCTCCTATTGCGCAACATGCAAACCCATTCAGGACTTACGCAACATTGTCCCGGCAAGGCGGCGCAACGCCGCCGGAGCGGTTTTGCGTAAGTCCTACCATTGTCGAAACAGATGCCGTTGCAAGCAATGAGACCAAGGACACATGTCCGCTCGCGAAGCCGGACCTTAAACTGGATGCATGGCGAATGGAGCAATGCCCATGCGATGGTGCTGCCTGTATGCACTGCGTGGATTTTGCTTTGGGAAAACGGAAGGGAACATTCGAGCGAGCGCAAGCGTGCGCGCACGCTCGTGGAACCAACGACCGGTCCCGACGCCATAGCAAATGAAATTGAAATTCGTCGCAAACGGAATCAATCGGGATCTTCCGATGTGCCGCCCGGACAATGCCTACCGGCCTGATGCCTGGCGAACAGCGTGCAGGAGATCGGACCCAGTGCCTACCGTTTCAGGTTTCATCGAAGTTGCGCTCGAACTCTCGTCGCGGCTCGTCAATATCATTCGAGAAAACGCGGATGATGAAATCGCATGGGCGTTGCGTCTCATCGTGGATTATTTCGCCGCCGACTGTTGCACGGTTTTTAAGACTGTGGAAAACCAGGAGCGAGTCGAGCTTGTGCATGCCGTGCATACAGGCACCGTATCGCCTTCCATCCTGACGCTCGATCCGTACGAACTGGCTCCCGGACTGGTGCGCAATGCCTTCCGCGATCGGAAATGCCGCTGCCTGGGGGTGTCGCACGACCCGACCGGCGCGGTGCCGTCCGATCACTCCCGGCTGGCGCATTTCGGAATCGAAGCGCTGGCATTGGCTTCTGTGCCGGCCGGCACGCCAAACGCCTATCTCGTCAGCATGATTTCCACGCGTCGCGGCCTGGCATGGTCCAATGCGCAGCTTTCGCAACTGCTCTTGCTTGCCGAAATGCTGGTCGGCGCCATCTGCCGCAGAAACTTTCTGGACAATCTCGAGCGCGCCGCGCGCGATCTTTCCGAGGCCCAACGCGTCGTTCGCTTCGGCCGCTGGGAATGGGAAGCCGAAACCGGCCGCATCGTGGAAACCGAAGCGATCGACCGGATACTCGGCATCCGGCCGGAAACGCAAGCGCACTTCATGGAACTGGTGCATCCGGCAGACCGCCAGCAGCTGCAACAGGCGATCGGCAAAGTCCTCGCGGGAAGCAAGCAGGGAGTATTGATCGAATACCGGATCAGAACCCGCCGCGGCGATGTCCGCATCATCAAGAGCCGTTTTGAAACGATTCCGTCCGAAGGCGGCCTGCATGTGACCGGCACCTTTCACGACGTCACACCGTTCAGGCGCGGCCAGCAGGAATTGCAACTGTTGCGCTCGCGTTACTGGCATGCGGACCGGATTGCACGCGCCGGCATCCTGGTTGCTTCGCTGGCCCATGAGTTGAGCCAACCGCTCACCGGCATCCTGACCAATTCGCAAGCCGCCTTGCGTATCGTCACGCAGGGCATGCCGGAGCGCGACGAGCTGCGAGAGGCACTGACCGACATCATCAGCGATACCCGGCGCGCCACGCACATCATCGACGCCCTGCGCGCCATGGTGCGCGGCAAGGACACCCAGCGCGAGACGGTCGACCTCAACGACATCGTACGCGAAGTGCTTGCGCTGCTGCACAGCGAGCTCGTATCGCAGCAGG
>DASVLY010000326.1:0-3362 GCA_036384635.1 Noviherbaspirillum sp.
GGTCGGAGCATCTTTCTGATTGGGAATGAGAGTGCAGATGGCGGGACGGTCGACGCCCGGAATGGTTTTCAGCACGTAGCGCGACACCGCCATGAGCGCACCGGTATTGCCGGCCGAAACACAGACATGCGCGCGCCCCTCCTTGACCAAGTTGATCGCCACCCGCATCGAGGAATCCTTCTTGCGGCGCAATGCAATTTCCAGTGGGTCGTCCATTGTTACAATTTCGGTCGCATTCACAATGGACAGCCGGGAATGGCCGACGGCGTGATGCTTTTTCAGCTCGCTCTGAATGACATCTTCAAGACCGACCAAGATCAGTTCGGCGTCAGGCTCGTGCCTGACGAAAGAGATAGCTGCGGGAATAGTGACTAAGGGACCGTGATCGCCGCCCATGCAGTCAATGGAAATTTTGATTGTCATTGTTTTGACTCAGTACCTCGCTCCAACCTCGTAGCGGGCCAGATCCGGCGTGATTCAAAATGACGCAATGCACTTTTTCAGCATATGAAAAAACGGCGCCAAGCTAAACTTCCGCGCCGCTTTTACTTGGAACAATGACAGAAGATTACTCGTCGTTTTTGGTCTTCAGAACCTTGCGGCCACGGTAGTAGCCATTGGGGCTGATGTGATGACGCAGGTGCGTTTCACCTGTGGTCGGCTCCACCGCCAGCGGCGGCGTCGTCAGAAAGTCGTGCGAGCGGTGCATACCGCGCTTGGACGGGGACTTTTTATTTTGCTGAACGGCCATGATAACTCCTAAACCTTAAGATCTGAAATTTTAACATACCCTGTTCGCCGAACCCTTGCAAACAGGGAATTCCTTGCTACCTTTTCCTGCGCAACCTGCACCGCTGCCACTACTTCTTCAAATTCTTCAGCACCGCAAACGGCGACACCCTTTCAGGCTCCTGCAGCACCGGCTGGTCCAAACACTTCTCGTGCCTAGGCGACAGCGGCAGCGCCAGCAACGCATCGTCTTCGATCAATTCAAAGATATTGAGCTCTCGACTACCAACGATGACATCAACCGATTCATCGGCCAGCAGCGCATCGATTTCATCCGCCTCATCCTCGTCCTGCGCCAGAACCAGCACCGACTCAGACTTGATGTCGAATGCAAACGGAGTCAAGCAACGTCGGCAAATCAGCCTTACCCCCCCCGAAACGGAAAGCACCAGTTGCGGATGACCTTGCCGGCTACTGCCCCCGCGCAGGGACCAGCTTAAAGTCCCCGCCCTATCGACGGATTCATCTGCCAACCTAGGCAAATCCGCCACTGCGAATTCACCTTGGCGAACCTCATTGAGCCGACAAAACTCGAACGCGTCGATTACAAAAGCATTCATACGACAAGCCGAACCCGGAAAACCTGCGATAATAACAGGCTTTTCCTTTATTCGTCAAAGTGTTAGATCACTTTTATTGAGCAGCCATTCAAATACACACCAATGACCCCCCCCCCCGCTTTCCCGCGCCTGATTCTTGCATCCAGCTCCAAATATCGAAAAGAATTGCTGAATCGCATACATCTTCCGTTCGAAGTACTGGTACCAAATATCGATGAAACGCCCCATTCCGGCGAAATGCCCGAACAAACTGCGATGCGACTTGCCAAAGAAAAATCTTTTGCAGTTCTGGCGCAGGCACCGGAGGCATTGGTAATCGGTTCGGACCAAGTTGCCACAGTCGACGGCGAACAAATTGGCAAGCCGGGATCGCATGACAATGCGCTGAAACAACTACAAAAGATGCGCGGCCGAAGTGTAATTTTTCATACCGCTTTGTGCCTTTGGGACGGGCGCAATTCCGATCCCAACCAAGCGGCACAAGTACAGAATGTGCAGACTTTCGTTACTTTTCGCAACCTGTCAGATCAGGAGCTGGATGCCTACCTGCGTATCGAGCAACCTTATGATTGTGCTGGCAGCGCGAAAAACGAAGGACTGGGAATCGCCCTCATCGAGAAAATCGAAAGTGTTGATCCGACAGCACTTACCGGCCTGCCATTAATCGCGTTGTGTACAATGCTGCGCCAAGTTGGCGTTCCGTTTTTCGCAACGTAAGCGAGATTATCAATGCCCGGCACACTTTACCTGATCCCCAATACGCTTGGCCCCGCAATTGACGGAAACCCGAATCCGCTCGCATCCACCATCCCGGATGAAGTACAGATAATCAGCGCCAGGCTAGACTATTTCATCGCCGAGAACGCGAAGGCCGCACGCACCTTTCTGAAGCTGGTTGACATACAGCATCCCCTGGCGAAACCGCTGCAGAAGATCTGCATCAGCGAATTGAATGTGAATACCGATGCGGCAACACTGCCGGCATTGCTTGCGCCGCTAAAAGCCGGACAGGATGCCGGATTGATCTCAGAGGCCGGCGTGCCTGCGGTAGCCGACCCAGGCGCCAATCTGGTTCGCTTGGCCCACAGCCAAGGCATCGCGGTCAGACCGCTGGTCGGTCCATCATCGCTGCTGCTGGCAGTAATGGCAAGCGGACTGAACGGTCAGAGCTTTGCGTTCAACGGCTACCTGCCGACCGATGCCGGTCAGCGTGCCAAACGTATAAAGTCGCTGGAGGAGCGTTCGCGGCAGGAAAAGCAAACCCAGTTGCTTATCGAAACGCCTTATCGCAATAACGCGCTGCTGGAAGCACTTGTCGCCACTTGCCATACCAATACGCTGATCTGCGTCGCGACCGATCTGAGCCTACCGACTGAATCGATCCGGACGCAGACAACAGAAAAATGGAAACAGGATCTGGCGACCGGCAAAACTCCGAATTTTCACAAAAAACCCACAGTGTTTTTGCTGCTCGCCGATTAATGCACCAAGATCAAAGCGCTGGTCCAGACGCGCAAAACGGCGGTATTGCGCCCGCCGTTTTGCATGCCCCTTGGGGCGATAACGAGAAGTCCGCAGCTTCTCAACACCACGTTCTAAACGCGGTAATTATCGTCTGGCCATGAGGCTTCCCTTTGCATCCCCGCTATGCGGAACAAGGATCGAAACCGAAACCAGACAAATACAGCATAAAACACTATTTTCAAAATTCAAGAGTCGAGTTACGCCATCCGGATCGGGGAACAGCTGCACGATTCGCTGCATGCAGATTCCGGAGAGTATTTTTGTCTTCCGTATCTGGCGATCACGCCAGCAAATGCATTACCTGAAGGCCGGTTTCGCCGCACTGCTCCAGATCGACGCCATCGCAGCACTACCGACTGCGCCACCGAACTTCTTCAGCAGCCGCTCCGACAATCCCTCGCGCTGCGTGTAGTCGACAATGTCTTCTGCTTTCAACACATCGCGCGCCACCGTATCGACCGTGCCAAAACCGTCTGCCAAGCCGATATC
>DASVLY010000327.1:0-8247 GCA_036384635.1 Noviherbaspirillum sp.
CGGAAGTGTAGACGCGCAATGCCGACGATGCGCATCGGTGGAGGCAGCACTTTTATCGTATCGCCGTGAGCATCATTGGCGGCCATGTTGGACGCCCTGAAAAAAGCCCGAGGATTGAAAAAATCCTCGGGCTTTTTTTCAAAGCGTTGCTGCGTCTTGCCGGACAACAATGCAGTTCTGCGCCAAGTCAGTATCCGGAATTTTTTGACAACTGCCGCTGTGCGTTGTTGTCAATCGCATTGTGGTTATCCCGTTAAACATTTCATCTTTGACATAGGACTATCATGGATATCCAAACTATAGGAATCATCGGCGCCGGTCAGATGGGCAGCGGCATTGCGCAGATCTGCGCAGCGAAGGGACTCAAGGTAGTGATGCGCGATGTCAACGATGCAGCGGTGCAACGCGGCATCGTCAGTATCACAGCCAACCTCGACCGCATGCTCGCCAAGAGCAAGATTTCCGACGCGGAAAAGCAGGCGACACTGGCTGCGATCAAGGGCACGACCGACCTGAATGAACTGGTGCAGACCAACTTTCTGATCGAAGCCGCGACGGAAAACATCGAATTGAAACTCAGCATCCTGAAAGAAATCGATACGCTCGCGCGGCCCGACACGATCATCGCCACCAATACTTCGTCGATTTCGATTACGCGGCTGGCATGCAAGATATCGCACCCGAACCGCTTCGTCGGCATGCATTTCTTCAATCCGGTACCGGTGATGGCCTTGGTGGAAGTCATTCGCGGCATCCAGACCGATGACGAAACCTATGCTGCCACCGATGCATTGGCGCGCCGCATCGGCAAGACACCGATCGCGGTGAAGAACTCGCCGGGGTTCGTCGTCAACCGCATCCTGGTGCCGATGATTAATGAAGCCGTGTTCGTGCTGCAGGAAGGACTGGCGAGGGCCGAGGAAATCGACGCCGGCATGCAGGCGGGAGCGAATCACCCGATCGGGCCGCTGGCGCTGGCCGATCTGATCGGGCTCGATACCTGTCTTGCAATCATGGAAGTGCTGTACCGCGAATTCAACGATCCCAAGTACCGGCCTGCGCCGCTGCTGCGGGAGATGGTGGATGCGGGGTATCTGGGGCGGAAGACGAAGAAGGGGTTTTATGCGTACTGACGGGCATGAGATGTCCGGCTACTGCTGAAATCAGTTCTTCTTCACGCACTTCTCAAGGAGGCTCTTGCGGTGCTGTTTAATGGCGTGCGAATTCCTCGGGGCGCGCACGCTGTGTTACCTGTGGTTCATCGCTCGCTGCGGTGTTATTACCCGCCCCGATACATCCAATCGTCAATCGGATCTTTTTTATGCACCGGCGCCTGCGGCTGTTGCGGCCGGTTTCCGAATAACTTGTCCCAGAAGCTCCTGATGGCATCCACTCCCACCGACTGCACCGCATCGCCACGGTTGACGTACTCTTCGTACATCCAGTCGCCTCCCACTTGTGCAATGCCTGCAGGCGGCGGACGCTGGAACGGCGGCTTGCCGCGCAACGCGGTACGCATGTAGTCGGCCCACACCGGCAATGCGACGGTGGCGCCGAATTCGCGGCCGCCCAGCGATTTCGGCTTGTCGTAGCCCATCCATGCGACCGCAACGATGTCGCCGCCATAGCCTGCAAACCAGCCGTCCATTGCGTCGTTGGTGGTGCCGGTCTTGCCGGCAAGATCATGGCGTGCGAGCCGCTGGCTGGCTGCATAAGCGGTGCCGGAGTTGGTTACGTCGCGCAGCATGCTGTCCATGATGAACGCATTGCGCGGGTCGAGCACGCGCGCGTCCTCGTCGCCTGCAATCGCGGGTCTGCTCTGCACCAGTACGTTGCCGCGATTGTCGAGCACCTTGTCGATCAGGTAGGGCGCGACATGGTAGCCGCCGTTTGCAAATACCGCATACGCGGCGGCCATCTGCAACGGTGTCACCGACCCGGTGCCGAGCGTGAGCGTCAGGTTGTCCGGATGCCGGTTTGCGTCGAAGCCGAAGCGGGTGAGATAGTCCAGCGCATAAGGCGGGGTAATCGTTTGCAGCAGGCGGATCGATGCGACATTCTTCGACTTTTTCAGGGCGGTGCGCATGGTCACCGGGCCGTCGTAGCGGCCGTCGTCGTTCTGCGGGGACCAGCCCTGGTCCGAGACATTGAGCGCGAGCGGCGCGTCGTCGATCAGCGTCGCCGGGGAGAAACCTTTTTCCAGCGCGGCCGAGTAGATGAATGGCTTGATGCTGGAGCCGGGCTGGCGCCAGGCTTGCGTCACATGGTCGAACTGGTTGAGCCCGAAATCGAAGCCGCCGACCATCGCGCGGTAGGAGCCGTCTTTCGCGTTGAGCGCGACGAACGCGGCGGAGACCTCCGGCAACTGGGTGATCGCCCAGTGTTTTTTCGCGTCGGGGACGACGCGGATGATCGCGCCCGGCACGATGCGGTTGCGGGCTTTGGGTGACAACGCGGATGCGGCGAACCGCAGTCCCTCGCCGCTGATGCCGATCACTTCTCCCGACAGCAGTTCGGCGCGCACCGATTTGCCGGATGCGGCGAGTACGACCGCCGCGCGCAATTCATCGCTGTCGGGGTGCTTGAGCAGCGCTTCGTCAATCGCTTGCTCGCGTTCCTCTTCATCTTTCGGCAAGTCGATGAAGTCTTCCGGGCCGCGGTAGCCGTGGCGGCGGTCGTAGTCGAGCACGCCGCGCCGCACCGCACCATATGCCGCATCCTGATCGGTGCTGTTGAGCGTGGTGTAGACGGTGTAGCCGTGCGTGTAGATGTCTTCGCCGTAGTGGTTGAACATGTACTGCCGCACGATTTCCGCCGCATGCTCGGCGTGGGTCTCGAAGAGGTAGCCCTTGTCGCGCACCACGAGTGTTTCCTGCGCGGCTTTCGCGTATTGTGCTGGCGTGATGTAACCGAGGTCGCGCATGCGCTTCAGGATGTATTGCTGGCGCTGCTTCGCGCGCGTCGGGTTGACCACCGGATTGGCGGTGGAGGGCGCTTTCGGCAGGCCGGCCAGCATTGCGGCTTCGGCGGTGGTGAGTTCCTGTACGGTCTTGCCGAAGTAGATGCGCGCGGCGCTGCCGAAGCCGTATGCACGTTCGCCCAGATAGATCTGATTCATGTACAGCTCAAGAATCTGATCCTTCGACAGCGTTTGTTCGATCTTGTGCGCAAGCATGATTTCCTGGATCTTGCGCGAATAGGTTTTTTTGCGGCTCAGGTAGAACGCGCGCGCGACCTGCATCGTGATGGTGGAGGCACCCTGCGAACGGCTGTTGGCCAGGTTCGCAAGGCTCGCGCGCAGTATGCCGAAGTAGTCCACGCCGTCGTGCTGATAAAAGTGCTCATCCTCAATCGAGATCAGCGCATTTTTCATTACTGCGGGCATCTCGGCTATCGGCACGAAATCCCGGCGTTCTTCGCCGAATTCGCCGATCAGCACCAGGTCGGCGGTATAGACGCGCAACGGCATCTTGGGACGGTAATCGGTAAGCGCATCGAGCGAAGGCAGACTGGGCGCCACGATCAGGAATGCATAAGCGGCCAGCAGAACGCCGCAGAGCGCTATCGCGGCGCACAGCGCAAGCGCCGCATTGGCGACGCGACGCCTGAACGGCTGTTTCCACCGCTTTTTCAAATTTGACGAAGGCGGCGAGCGTCGTCCCACCATGGATTCCTTGTTCTGTAAAAGGCTGGAATGGACTCTAAACGACAGCTTCAATAAAGTCGAGGCCGTGTTTCAATTGGAAACAAGTCCATCGATAGCAGATTCCGGCCGCCGCTGGTTTATGATTGTTGCGTGATACATCAGGCAATATCAAGCGTTCCGGCCATTCTGTTTGGCGCGTTCGACCGCCATAACTTTGGCGACCTGCTGTTTGCGCATATTACGCAAGCTTTGTTAGCAGGCTGTTGAAAAACTACTGCGCGGGCCGATCCCGGGGTCTGCGGTGCTCTGCGTACCACTCGTACGCGTGCGCTCCTCGACCCCAGGCTCGGCCCGCTCGCTACGTTTTTCAACAGCCTGTTAGGGGGGAAGATCTGTTGTTTTCCGGTTTGGCGACACGCGATATGCGCGGATACGGCGGCCATCAGGTCAACGCATTGGCGAAACTTGCCGTACGCTGGCGCGAACGCGAGGTCAACATTCTCCACGCCGGCGGTGAACTTCTTACCTGCGATGCTTGGCAGGCGGCGGTGATGCTGCTGCCGCCGGAGCAGGCGCAACAGATCATTGCCCAGTTTGATACCCATCCACAGCAGTCGCTGGAATGGGCGCACAATGAACTCGGCATTCCTGCGCTGGTGCCCTATACCGTGCGGCGAGACCTTTTTCCGCGTGTGGTCAGTGTCGGTTACAACGCCGTCGGTGGAGTGGATCTTGGTGAATGCAATGTGGCAATGCGTGCCGAAGTGCTGACGAATCTGCGGTCTGCCATGTAGTTCAGTGTCGATTTTGGTGACGATGAAATGCGACGCGGGAAGCGCACGGCATGCCCGGCAGCGTTGAAGTGCAGGAAATCGCCGATGGAATCAGCATGGCGCTGGCGATGGATGGCGCACAACTTACGCACTTGGCCGCAGAACTGACTGCAAACTACCGGCAGGCATTCCATGCGATCCGCGCTGCACTGAATTGAATGCGTCAGTCAATCGCCCGCTGGCCAGTCACTGAACGGAAAAGGGCGATCGTCGGAGGCGAAGGTAAGATAGCTGACGATTTGCTTGATACAGGTTCCCAGGCTACGGCCGAATGAAACCAGCCGTGCATTCGGCGTTCCGTTGATCAACGCGATCACGAATTGAATGATCGCGATGAAAAACAGCAAGGTCCCGGCCAACTGGTAAAAGAAGGCCATCAAAAACATGAACAATCCGCGCAGCAAGGTGTCGCGTTCGGCGGTTGTCGTGGTCGAATGCTCGTTCATGATCAAAATCCTTAATCGCCTTTGCATCCCCTGACGCTCGCACACCGCTATGCACAACTCCTTGAGCTACCGCAAGCGGGTGGCGGGTCTGCATGCGCTTGCGGCACCACAGATGAAAGTGGATCGCAGGAAGCGGACGTCGAATCGGAACAGCCCGGCGTTGAAAGCGATAGTTGGCGGTACGGGCGGGGTGGCGTTATTGCGTGAAACGGAAAATGATGAAAAAACGGACAGCGTCGCCTTTGGATAACATGGATGACGTTGTCCGTATCTTTTAGTGATTATTGCCGCCCCTTATGCTGGCGCAACCCGAGATCGCATGTCATGACACGGCATGCGATCTCATTGCCCGGGATTGGCGTGCACGAAGCGCGGCGATGCGCTCTTCCATCGGCGGATGCGAAGAAAACAATGCTTTCAGCCGTGAGGTGGACGATTCATTACAACTCTCCTTTACGGTTACGATGACACTGCGGATGGTTTCATGACCGCCTCCAAAGCACGATCCCTCATTCCTTATGAGTCGAGAGCGGCTTCGTCCACACCAGGCTTGCGACGACAGAGAGACCGATGATCGTGGCGGCCACTGCAAGCGAGATCAGCACCGGAATCTTGACGAAGTCGACGATCAGCATCTTGGTACCGACAAACATCAGCACCAGCGCCAGGCCGTACTTCAGGAGATGGAAGCGGTCTGCCACATCCTTCAGCAGAAAGTACATTGCACGCAGGCCAAGAATGGCGAATACGTTGGACGTCAGTACGATGAACGGATCGGCGGTGACGGCAAAGATCGCCGGGATACTATCGATGGCGAAAATCAGGTCGCTGATCTCCACCAGCACCAGCACGAGGAGAAGCGGCGTTGCATACCGCATTCCCTTGTCCACGGCGAAGAAACGTTCTGCATGGAAGGTGTCGGTCACTTTCATGTGTCGGCGCATCCAGCGTAGCGCCGGGTTGCTTGCAAGATCCGGTTGTTTGTCGGCGAAGATCAGCATCTTGATGCCCGTTGCCAGCAGCAATAGTCCGAACAGATAGAGAATCCAATGGAACTCGCTGATCAGCCAGGCGCCTGCCATGATCAGCACAGTGCGCATCGCAATCGCGCCAAGTACGCCGTACAGCAATACCCGGCGCTGATATTCTGCGGGCACCGCGAAGTAGCCGAAGATCACTAACCAGACGAAAATGTTGTCGACTGCCAGGGCCTTCTCGATCAGATAGCCGGTCAGAAATTCGAGCGATTTTTCATTGGCGATTGCGCGGCCGACAGTACTGTCGAGGTACCACCAGAGCAAACCGTTAAACAGAAGCGCGACCGTTATCCATACCAGCGACCATGCGCTGGCTTCGCGGTACGATACCTTGTGAGGGGTCTTCCCGCCCAGAAGCAGTAAATCGACTGCGAGCATGGCAAGGACGACGGCAAAGAAGCCTGTCCACATCCACCATGTACCAATGCTTTCAACCATGATCCATTTCTCCGCAGGAAAATCCGTACTCCATAAGCGTCTCTTTTGATCGAATAGACAGGCACAGTGTGGCGTATTATGGATTCTTGAAAAACATGATAAAAATTGATGGAAATTTCATAAAAATGGGGTATTCAATGGATCCATTCCCAGATGATTCGCGCCAATGAGGCTTTGGTATTCCCCGTGCGGTTCGTTTCCTTCTCCTGAAGGCTTTCATCCAATCTTCTTGCTGAATATCGTACTGGCGGCGTTCGATACTGAACCCGTCAAGCAGACAAAAACATCAACTGCGGCAAGAAAAACTTTTATAACCGCCGCGCGTGAAAACGATGAGATACTTTGGATTTTGGCCTTTCAATGATCATTGCAACCCACTCAGGAAAATTTCACGCAGACGATGTCTGGGCCGTGACCGTGCTGGACATGATCTTTCCCGGCTGCGAGCTGATCCGCACGCGCGACCCCGAAAAAATCCTGCAGGCGGATTTCGCGGTCGATGTCGGTGGCGTCTGGAATCCGCAGGCCGGACGTTTCGATCATCACCAGAAGGGTTTCGCAGGCGCGCGACAATCCGGTGTGCTCTATGCGAGCGCCGGCCTGGTGTGGAAGGAATATGGCGCGCGCTGTGTCGCACAGATCAGTGAAATGCATGCCGGATACGCGATTTCCGCCGAGTCGGCCCAACAGATTGCGTATGCAATCGATACCGACCTGGTGCAATACCTTGACATGGCCGATACCGGTGCTGCGAAAAGCGCCCCGGGCAGCTATGGCTTGTCGGCGGTCGTTTCCGGTTTCAATCCCATCTGGCTCGACGAGCAGGAGGCAGGCAGTGTAGTCGCCGCAGAGGAATTGCGGCTGAAGCAGTTTCGCCGCGCGATGAAATTCATCGCCGACATCCTGATTAACTCAGTGAAGTATCGCGCAGGCGCCATGCTTGCCGCGAATCTGGTGCGCAATGCGCAGACGCTGGAAGAAGACGGCAGGCTGTTGTTCCTGAAAAACGGTGCGCTGCCATGGACATCGGTGGTCAGAAACGAAATGCCGAAAGTGTTGTTCGTGATCGGCTACAGCATTGCCGAGCAGCGCTACATGCTGCATACCGTCCCGGCAACGACAGATACCTTCGAAGCCCGCAAGGACTTGCCTGCAGCGTGGGCAGGATTGCAGGCGGAGGAACTGGCTGCGGTCACCGGCGTGCCCGATGCGATGTTTTGCCACAACGGACGCTTCATTGCCGCCGCCGGCTCTTTCGAGGGCGCGCTGCAGATGGCGCGGCTGGCGTTGAAGGAAAACGCTTAGAGTCCGCGGTACGTCAATATATTTTGCTTTCGGAAGCCGCAAGCCCTTATGGCAACCATTCGGCAAGCACTCCCTATCGAGATAGGCCCCAGGAATGCGCGGGTTTTATTTTTGATAAAGCTCAACGGGCTACTTGTATCTCGTTGACCTTTGCCGTGCAAAAAAATATCCTGCCTCAAGGGGGCACCAAAAGTACATATAAGTAAGTTTGGTACTGGTGTGTCAAGGGATGCCATTAATCCTTGCACGAAAAATCATCTATCCATGTGATTGGAGATCGCTATGATTTTGTCTTCTTCGCATTCCAGCATCGCTTCGCAAGGCCCTAGTCATAGTAATTGCGATCACGACTGTGGTAACCAATTCTCCCCAGGGCAAACAAGCGATACGTCTTCCGGTCTGGCAGGCTGTTGAAAATCGCCGCGATACAGTGATCGAGGCTTGGTTAAAAAGGATTTCCAAAGCAAATGTTCGTTGCGTTGCCAAGAATTCGTCGATGTCGGCTGGGCGCATCGACGTGCGGCGCGAAGCGCCAGCTGCGG
>DASVLY010000328.1:0-3006 GCA_036384635.1 Noviherbaspirillum sp.
CTTCCTTCCCGCCATGGAACAGATCCTGGTACAGGAAATCGATTTGCACGTCGCGCCCGTCAGTGACGAGGCAGCGCCCCAGCAGTGGCACCACCTGCTGCGACCACTTACGAAAACGCTCGGCCCGCGCCTCAAAGTAGCGGTCGGCCGCTGCTTCCTTCTCCGGCGCGTGGTAAAAAGGATCGTCCATTGTCTTCAGCGCAAAGCCCAGCAGGAAGCGTAGCTCCATCACACTGTCGTCCGGCGCAAAGTGTGATGGCGGCCAGCCGCGCATACTGCATGCAATGGCATGGGCCGTGGAGCTCTTCTTGCGCGTCATCGCGTCGAACGCTTCGTGCACCATTTTACTTAGCTCGCAGTAGCCGATCCGCTCGATCTCGTCGAAGTGATAGGCATGGCTGACGAGTACCACGCTCGCCTTGCGGCTCTCCAGGCCGCCTTCCTGGAAGCTGTCGCGCAGCTGCTCGAATGCTTGCTCGTCCTGGAAGCATTGTTCGCTGTGCAGTCCGCCGGTGGTATGCACAAAGAGCGGTACCACGAAGGCATTCACCTCCAGGTCCGGTCCTTCGTCACGGCGGAACAGGACGGTGCCGGACAGCTCCTCCACGTTCTCGCGCAGCACGCGATAAGCGTTGGCGTCTTCCTCGAAGGTACGCTCGAGCGCCTCGCCGAGCGCTTGTTCGCGCTGCTGCTGCAGGCATTTCTTGATCGCCTTGCGCAGGTCGGCCTGCACCTTCCGCAGGGCGTCCGGGAGCACGCTGTAGGCATCGGACTCGTGCAGGTCGAGCGCCAGTGCGACCAGCCGGTCGGCAAGCACTTCATCCCTTTCTCCTGTCGGGGAACCGGTTTTCGCAGCGGGTGTGTGTTTCGTCTTTTTCATGGTCACGTCGGTGAGATTGAGCTGCTCTATGCAGAAAGAACCGACACTTTCCTGCGCCGGGGCCAGCATGAGATAAGACCATGATGCTAACGCAAGTCTTCAAAATAAGCTTCACCGAAGGGCTGGCCCGTGAGCTGTGCGATTCTCCTGTCATGAGGAATGACGTAATCGTGCAGTTGCGGCGATACTCGCTGCCGGCCATCATGCCGCCGTGGTGGGCTCGAACCGCCATGACCTTCCGGGCGGCGCGAACCAAGGGAGCGGCACCATAGCACTAGCCGCATAGCGGACCGAGCTGCCTGCATATTCTTCCCAAGAGTCAATGCAAGGCGATATACTCTGGCCCCGGAATTGCATATTTTTCATTTTTTCAATCGCATATCAGGGATTTTATTCATGAAAGTTTTCAAGCTGATCATCTGCCTTGTGCTGGTTGCTACTACCTTTGTAACGAATAACAGTATCGCGAGGGGGAAGAGCGCCAATGCGTCGACTGCGGATCAAATCGTCAATGTGAAACAGGTTCCGGGCGAAAACCCTGCTCCCGCAGAAAAATTCGCGAATTTCAGCCACTTTGAATTAAAGCCAATGGTGCTTGATGAGCGGCGCGAAGACAATGACTCTTATATACGGGTAACTGGAAAGGTTCAGGAACTCATCGACAGCAATATCAAGCCGATGATCGAGGAATGGAATGCCAAGAATGCGGCCAAGAACCAAGGCCGCACTCTGGTGATCGAACCGAGGATCAATAGCCTGAAATTTTCCTCGGTTGCCAAGCGCATTTTTATTGGCCCATTCGGTGGCAGCTCTTATGCGATCGTAAGTGTCAAGTTCTACGACAAGGTAAGCGGGAAGGAAATCGCCTATCCGGTCTTCTATCAACGTGCAGCCGCGATGAGCGGTGCCTTCACGCTGGGCGGCCAGGATAATGCAATGCTGCATCGCGTTGTTTCCTTGTTCAAGGATTACACGCAGGCCAACTATGAGACGGCCGTCGGCGGTCCTACCGGTCAGAAGAGCAAAGAGGGTAAAGAGGAAGCCGAGGAGTCCGAGCAAGACCCTCAGAAGGAAAACAGGTCATAACGTATATCAGATACGTGGGGGTAAGGAACGAGCACGCTACAGTTTGCGATGAATATAAATATCCGTCTGCCCCCACAGAAATTTTCCCTTGATGGTTTGTTCCAGTTCAAACAGAGGGGCGTCTGTATATCGGGTCAAGGGATAGCTGACGGAGACGATGCGAGTTCCCTTCCGAAGCAGCGCAAAACGGTCGATCAACCTGGCAATGGCGCTGTCGTTGAAAACGGTTCCGTATAAATAAATAACCGTGGCATCATCGTAATCGACGTCCATCATGTCGGCCAATATGAAATCGACGCCGTCGATGCCAAGTCTTTTCCGGATCTTGCGCGCTTGTGTGACAAATACCGGGTTGATTTCAACGCCTACGGCGCGGCATCGATACATCGCGTTGAACCAGAAGATGCTGCGACCGCGACCGCAACCGAGATCATAGATGACATCACTCTCCGACAAATTGATTGCCGTTGCAATCGTTTCCAGGGTGGTGAAAAAGGTTTCGCCATAAACCTTCTGTACCCGGTCGTTGGGAAAATCGCTTAAATAGTGCTGGCAGATCTTATACGGGTCACGTAGCAGATATGCCCACAGGCATAGCAGGTCGGCGCGCCGGAAGCGGGCGTTCGGATAATAGCGGATTACCGTCACCAGGAACTGGATGGTCTCGTTGAGCAGGTACACCGGGGAATAAGCTAAAGCCTTCAACAGCGAAAAAACAGCCTCTGCCATGATCGATAACAGCGCGATCAGCGCTCTGAACGCTCGCAATATCATTATGACTGCCTTTCTAAAGGTTATAGTATAGCCTCGCCAAAGCGCCTGTATTTTTGCCGCAGCTTTATTTTCCCGCTCCAGTTCTTGTTGTTCTACTCCCTCTGCGCGGGACCTTACATCCACTTCGCTACGAAATGGAACGCTCCGTGATTCACTGTTACTCGTAAAGTGTAATGGTATGAGGTTGCATGATCTTGCTGAAGCAAAGCTTCTGAAAATCCGTGCATTCCTCCATCGTCTGTAACTTGATAGCAGGAATCCGGAAT
>DASVLY010000329.1:0-3777 GCA_036384635.1 Noviherbaspirillum sp.
CGTTCTTTGCGCTGGTGGGCACGCACGGCCTGCACGTGAGCTTCGGCATCATATGGCTCGTGACATTGATGTTCCAGTTGAACCGGCACGGCCTGATCCCCGAAAACCGCCGCCGCCTGATGTGCCTGTCGATGTTCTGGCACTTCCTGGACGTGATCTGGATCGGCGTATTCACCTTTGTCTATCTGATGGGAGTCTTGCCATGAGCGAGCATCACAATCATTCCGGCCACGGCGCCGACCATGGCCATCATGCTCACGACGATCATGCCGATCACGGCAGCCTGAAAAGCTATGCGGTCGGTTTCCTGTTGTCGGTGATCCTGACCGCCATTCCGTTCTGGCTGGTGATGGGCAAGGTGTTCGACAAGTCGAACGTCACCGCCTTCGTGATCCTGGGATTTGCGGCGGTGCAAATTGTCGTGCACATGATCTACTTCCTGCACATGAACACGCGCTCGGAAGGCGGCTGGTCAATGCTGGCGCTGATCTTCACCGTAGTGCTGGTCTTCATTGTGCTGACCGGCTCGATCTGGGTGATGTACCACCTCAACCACAACATGATGCCGTCCATGGCACCTGGCGCCGCGCAACAAATGCATGAGATGCCATGACCGGCTCTCAGGCGCTGCCGCCGGAGACGGCATCGTCTGAAGCGCGAGCGCGCCCGTGCTCGCGCGCTGTCCTGATCGTGCTGGCCGCATGTGCCCTGCTGACGTTTGCCGGATTTGCGGCACTCGGAACCTGGCAGCTTTTTCGCCTGCAATGGAAGCTGGACCTGATCGATCGCGTCGAGCATCGCGTGCATGCGTTGCCCGTACCTGCGCCCGGCCCTGCGCAATGGCCGCAGGTCCAGGCTGCCACCGACGAGTACCGCCATGTGCGCGTGACCGGAACCTTCCTTTACGACCGGACCACGCCGGTTCAGGCGACGACCGTACTTGGCTTCGGATACTGGCTGCTGACACCGTTGCGCAACGAGGACGGCAGCATCGTGCTGGTCAATCGCGGCTTCGTTTCCGTCGCCGACTTGCCTCGCGCCACCCGATCCGATCAATCCATGGGCGAACAGGACCGCGGAACAACCGTGACCGGCCTGTTGCGCATGACCGAACCCGGCGGCGCCTTCCTGCGCCGCAACGCCCCCGCCGCCAATCGCTGGTACTCGCGCGACGTGCAAGCCATCGCCGCAGCGCGCGGCCTGTCGCAGGTTGCGCCGTATTTCATCGATGCCGACGCCACGGAGAGTCCGACTGCCCCCGCATCGGTTCCCGGACGCCCGATCGGCGGACTGACTGTTGTTTCGTTTCACAACAACCACTTCGCCTATGCCATGACTTGGTATGCTCTTGCATTGATGGTGGCCGGTGCGGTTTACTGGATCGCGCGCGAGGAAAAGCGGGCGCGCCTGCATACGGCTGTCAGACCGACAAGCAGCGACCGGGGCAATGCACATGACCAACGACATGGAAACCGTTGACCAGCAGGGCGGCATGAAGGATTTCACGGCAGAAAGCATCAGCTACGCTGCCGGACACAAGAACATGCTGTACCTGATCCGGCTGCGCTGGATCGCGGTCATCGGACAGATTACGACGATCATCGTGGTCTATGCCGGCCTCGGCATTCATCTCCCGCTGCCGCAGATGATCGCCGTGCTGACAGGCCTGATTGCCTTCAACATTGCCAGCCATCTGCGCTGGCACGAGAACCCGATCGTCACCAACCGCGAGATGTTTTTTGCGTTGCTGGTCGACGTCATCAGCCTGACGGCCGAGTTATATTTCAGCGGCGGAACAACGAATCCCTTCGTGTTTCTCTATCTGCTGCAGGTGATTCTCTCCGCCGTGCTGCTCGACGCGTGGGCGACCTGGACCATGGTCGCCATTACCAGCATCTGTTTCGCGGGGCTGTCGCTGTTTTCCAGGCCGCTGCTGCTCCTGGCCGAACATCGGGAGATGTTCCCTACCCTGTATATCCAGGGCATGCTGATCTGCTTCGTGCTCAATGCGGGCTTGCTGGTCAGCCTCATCACGCGCATCATGCGCAATCTGCGCGCCGGCGATGCGCAACTTGCCGACTTGCGCCAGCGTGCCGCCGAGGAAGAACATATCGTGCGCATGGGCTTATTGGCTTCGGGCGCAGCCCATGAACTCGGCACCCCGATGGCGACGATGTCCGTGATTATCGGCGACTGGCTGCATATGCCGGAATTCGCAAACAATCCCATGCTGCGCGAGGAAATCGGCGAAATGCAGGCGCAGCTTCAGCGCTGCAAGAGCATCGTCACCGGCATCCTGCTGTCGGCGGGCGAAATGCGCGACGAATCGTCGGCCAAGACCACCCTTCGCACCTTTCTGGGCGACCTCGCCGGGGAATGGCGTGCGAGCCGGCCGGTTGTCGAGTTCCTCTACGAAGACCGTATTCCGGAAGATCTGCCGGTGGTATTCGACTCGGCGCTCAAGCAGACGATTTTCAACCTGCTCGACAATGCGCTCGAAGCATCGCCGCAATGGGTCAAGCTGGAAGCGGTGCGCGAGGCGGACACGCTGCGGCTGCTGGTGAGCGATGCCGGCCCTGGCTTTGCGCCGGCCATGCTGGCCAACTTCGGCAAGCCCTACCAGTCCAGCAAGGGACGGCCGGGCGCCGGACTGGGCTTGTTCCTGGTGGTGAACGTCGCGCGCACCCTGGGCGGCGCTGCCTCGGCGCGCAACCGCGCGGAAGGCGGCGCACTCGTCGAACTTACCCTGCCGCTGGCCGCCATCGCGCTTGAGGAGGACAAAGACGATGTCATCTGAGCGCCTGCTGCTGATCGTGGAAGACGACGCCGCATTCGCGCGCACGCTCGCGCGCTCGTTCGAGCGCCGCAATTATGCGGTACTGGCTGCCGCCAGCCTGGACGAAGTCACCAACCTGCTGCAGCAGCACACGCCCACCCACGCCGTCGTCGATCTGAAACTGGACGGCAACACCTCCGGCCTGGCTTGCGTGCAGGCGCTGCACAAGCATTCGCCGCAGATGCTGATCGTCGTGCTGACCGGCTTCGCCAGCATCAACACGGCGGTCGAAGCCATCAAACTGGGCGCTTGCCAGTATCTGGCCAAGCCCTCGAACACCGACGACATTGAAGCCGCCTTCGGCCACGTTGCCGGCACGGCCGACATCGGCCTGACCAACCGCTCGACCTCCATCAAAACGCTCGAATGGGAGCGCATCCATCAAACCCTGGCGGAAACCGGCTTCAATATTTCGGAGACTGCCCGCCGTTTGGGCATGCATCGGCGGACGCTGGCGCGCAAGCTGGAGAAGCAGCGGGTTAAGTAGTGGGGGTGGTGCATTGGCTGGCAAGCGAGCGCAACGGAATTGCCGGCCTGTGTTGATGTGGCTGTTATGTCTTCTTATCCGTTATCGGAAGTACCGCTGCGCAAATTTTTTAATAGCTCTTCGATTGTCTTAACTTGGGGTGATTTGAGTTCACTAAAGAGCTGTAAAGACTTCCGGTACATCTCTTCGGCGCGCTCGAGTTCGCCTCGATCCCGATACAGGTTTCCGAGGTTGCCGTAGTCACTTGCCATGCCCTCTTTGCGGCCCAGCGCCTCATTGATGGCCAAGGACTTCCGGTACATCTCTTCGGCGCGATCAAGTTCGCCTCGGTCCCAATACAGGATTCCGAGGTTGCCGTAGTCACTTGCCATGCCCTCTTTGCGGCCCAGCGCCTCTTCAATAGCCAAGGCCTTCCGGTACATCTCTTCGGCGCGCTCGAGTTCGCCTCGGGTCT
>DASVLY010000330.1:0-2041 GCA_036384635.1 Noviherbaspirillum sp.
TATCAATGGTTGTTGAATAAGGAGGATGCCGGGGCGATCGATGCGCACATCCGCGAGGCGCACGGTTTCGACAAGGCGGACGCCGAGCATTTCGATGTGCTGTTGCACGGCACGATACAGCAGGTACAGACTTTGCGCGCGGGCCTAGCGCCGCTGATTGATCGGCCGATCGATCAGTTGTCGCCGGTCGAACATGCAGCTTTGCTGATCGGCGCGTACGAGCTCAGCAACCACGTCGAGATTCCGTACAAGGTGGTGATCAATGAGGCAGTCGAACTGACCAAATCGTTCGGTGGTATCGACGGGCACAAATATGTGAACGGCGTGCTCGACAAGTTCGCAGCCAAGGTGCGAGACGTTGAAGTGAATGGCACGAAGAAGCATTAATCTTAAACTTGTCGCTGCGGTGCAGCCGTGACGCATTCTGCCGATCTCAATCTCGCTTCCCGTCTTGTCAACATTGCCCCCTTCCATGTGATGGAGCTGGCGAAAATGGCG
This sequence comes from Noviherbaspirillum sp., assembly GCA_036384635.1. Classification (GTDB taxonomy): domain Bacteria; phylum Pseudomonadota; class Gammaproteobacteria; order Burkholderiales; family Burkholderiaceae_D; genus Noviherbaspirillum. The sequence continues at coordinate 499 of DASVLY010000330.1, forward strand.
GCCGGGTTGGAGCAGCAGGGGCGCCACATTATCCACATGGGAATTGGCGAGCCCGATTTCACGGCACCCCAGCAGGTGATCGATGCGGCCGCACGTGCGATGTCCGATGGCCGGATGCAATACACATCGGCGGTCGGTATTTCGGCACTGCGCGAAGCGATTGCCGCGCATTATCAGCGGGTATACGGGTTGCAGATTGCGCCATCGCGTATTGTCGTGACCTCCGGTGCGTCGGCAGCTTTGCTGCTCGCATGCGCGGCGCTGGTGGAAAAGGGGGCTGAAGTGCTGATGCCTGATCCCTCATATCCATGTAATCGCCATTTCATCGCCGCCTTCGACGGCCAGGCAAAGATGATTCCGAGCGGACCTGAGCAGCGTTTTCAGTTGTCGGACAAGAAAGTTCGGGAGCACTGGGCATCGGCGACGCGCGGCGTATTGCTTGCTTCCCCGTCGAACCCGACCGGTACGTCCATTCCGCATTCCGAACTGGCGAAGATCGTCGCTACGGTGCGGGAAAAGAGGGGTTTTACGATTGTCGATGAGATCTATCAGGGACTGACTTATGACGAGCCGCCGTTGTCGGCCTTGTCGCTGGGCGAAGATATCATCGTCATCAACAGCTTTTCCAAATACTTCAATATGACCGGTTGGCGGCTCGGCTGGCTGGTGGTGCCGGCAAAGATGGTGCCGCAGATCGAAAAACTCGCGCAGAACTTGTTCATCTGCCCATCCAGCATTGCGCAGCATGCGGCCCTTGCATGCTTTGCACCGGAATTGATTGCGATTTACGAGCAGCGCAAGGACGAATTCAGGCGGCGCCGGGATTACATCATCCCGATGCTGCGCGAACTCGGATTCAAGGTGCCGGTGATACCGGACGGTGCGTTCTATGTGTACGCCGATTGTTCGGCGTTGACCAATGATGCCGCTCGACTGGCGATCGATATGCTGAATCAGGCCGGCGTGGCGCTGGTGCCGGGGCTGGATTTCGGACCATATACGGCGCAGCAGTACATTCGCCTGTCCTATGCCACCTCGATGGAAAATCTGCAGGAAGCAGTCGAGCGTTTGCGAAAATTCTTCGCCGCGCAGCGGCAGAAATAAAAAAGGAGCCGGGGAGGCTCCTTTTTTATTCTGATGCCGACGACGGTGTTATAGCACCGCAGGCTGCTGTGACTTCGCCAGCGTGTCGGGCGATGGCGATTCGGAAGGTTCGTTCCCCACGTCTGCTTCCTTCTGGCGCGGCTTCGGCGCGACCGAAGTGGAGAAGGGGGGGACATGCTTGCCCATTGCGACATCCTTGAGACGGCGGTATTCGGCCAGAACGCGGGCGCCATAGCCGGAATCGGACGCCATTGCGCCGGCACCGACATACATCTTCAATCCCGCCTCGACGGAGCCGCCGCGCGTCACATAGTCTTTCAGGATCAGCGAACCGACTTTGATATTGGCGATCGGGTTGAGCGCCGCTTTCACGCCGCCCAGGTCTTCGAATTTGTCGTGGTGGACTTTCGACATCACTTGCATCAGGCCCTGCGCACCG
>DASVLY010000331.1:0-3054 GCA_036384635.1 Noviherbaspirillum sp.
CGAGATAAGAAGCAAGGCTCCAAAACGGGAACCTCGGCGTAACAAATACTTACGGAAATTTTTTACTGCCGGCCTATGCTGGAGATTGTTCGCTGGAGAGAAATACAATGAAACCATGGCTGATCGCGGCGCTGTTAGTCGCAGCAGGCGTACTGACCTCAGGCTGCAGCACTGCGCCCGTCATCAGAAACGACGTCACCGCCTTCCACGAATGGCCTGCGAGCCTGCAGGAAAAAACCTACGTTTTCGAGCGCACCAAGGAGCAGGACAACAGTCTCGAATACCGTAATTATGAAAACCTGGTACGCGCCGAGTTGAACCGGCTCGGTTTTGTCGAAGCCTCGACAGCGCAAGCGCCCAGGCTCAAGGCACTGCTGACCTACAGCATCAAGGTACGCGACGTGCGCGAAGTATATCCCGTGGTGCTGAACCCTTACTGGTACGGGCCGGCCTGGCGCGGCTATTACGGACCGTTCTACGACCCGTTCTGGTACGGGCCGCCCGTGGTCGAACAGCGCGAATCGAATTACCAGTTGTTCACGCGCCAGTTGCACATCGTGCTGGCGCAGGCGTCAAACGGCAAGCGATTGTGGGAAACGACGGTGGTCAGCGAAGGCCGTAACGGCTCGCTCGCGGCGGTGATGCCTTACATGGTGAAGAGCGCATTTGCGGATTTTCCCGGCAAAAACGGCGTACCGCATCAGGTGGAATTCAAGATGCAGTAATCCCCTCTACGAATACATCGCTTCCGAAATCAGCGTCAGCGCCACGATCACCAGCACCGCGCCCAGCAGGACCAGCAGCAGGCGACCGAACTTCGGACTGCCGTCGCTGCCGGCCGGTTGTTCGGCCGGATGGCGCATCGGATTATTGTTCTGTTCTTCCATACATCTCTTCAGGGGATCAGGATCGTCGACCCGGTGGTCTTGCGCGCTTCCAGGTCGCGGTGCGCCTGCGCAACATCCTGCACTGCATAGCGCTGGTTGATGTCTATTGTGATCTTCCCGCTTTGCACCATGTAGAACAGCTCGGTTGCCATCGCCTCCAGGTCTTCCCGCTTCGCGGTATAACTCATCAGCGACGGGCGTGTAATGAACAGCGAGCCGCGCGATGCCAGTTCGTTCAGCGTAAACGGCGGCACCGGGCCGGATGCGCTACCGAAGCTGACCATCATGCCCAGCGGCGCCAGGCAGTCGAGCGAGCCGATGAAGGTATCCTTGCCGATCGAATCGTACACTACCGGCACGCTCTTCCCGCCGGTGATTTCCTTCACGCGCTCGACGAAATTTTCCTTGTTGTAGTTGATCGTATGCGTGCAGCCATGCGCTTTGGCCAGCGCCGCCTTCTCGTCGGAGCCGACGGTGCCGATCATGGTCACGCCAAGCGCGCGCGCCCATTGGCAGGCGATCAGGCCGACGCCGCCTGCGGCCGCATGGAACAGAATGGTTTCGCCGCCGGAAAGCGCAAAGGTGCGGCGAAACAGGTATTGCACGGTCAGCCCCCGCAGCATCATCGCCGCGGCGGTTTCGAAGCTGATCGCATCCGGCAATCTGACCAGGCTCGCCGCCGGCATCACGCGCTCCTGCGCATAGGCGCCGGTGGGCCGCCCCGCATATGCGACGCGGTCGCCCGGCCGCACATGGGTAACGCCCTCGCCCACCGCCTCCACCGTGCCCGCGCCTTCCATGCCGAGACCCGCCGGCAACGGCTGCGGATAGGCGCCGGTGCGGAAATACACATCGATATAGTTCACGCCGCACGCCGCCTGCCGCACGCGCGCCTCCCCCGGTCCCGGCTCGCCGACATCGACATCGACATATTCCATCACTTCGGGCCCGCCCACGCGTGCGACCCGGATCGCCTTGCTCATGATCGCCCCTTTTCCATCCACACCATGTCGAATTGCTCACCGCCTTATGCTAGCAGATGTGCGTTGATGACCATGTGGAAATGGAACTTTTTGACTTGGAAAAGCATTCACATGGTAGCCAGAGTGAGTGGATCAGCATTCACTTTTAACCTCGCCCCACCGTTTTTATGCAGCTTGAGGACAGAGAGAATGAGGAACTCCACTGATTTCCGCACTTATTCGCCTTTGCATCATCCAACCTCCGCTGGCGAATCGTCTGCTACTCCCACCCTGGAATCTTGCCGCAACGCCCCCAATCGCTATGCCGAGGCAATGGAAAAACACTTTGGCCACGACATGGCCAAACTCCACGTTCATATAAAACAGCGTCCTGAAGCGGAGCAAAAAGCGGTCATCGATGGCAGCAAAGCGTTCCGTGATTTCCTTGGCATCAGGGATCCAAACAGCTTAAGCAAGAAACTCTTTGGCTCATCATCGCCATCGCAGCGCATTGCCGCTCTTGATGAGCCTGCTGCTCTGGTGATGGCTGCTATCAGATCAGACGACAAGGGGCGTGTGCTGCGGTCGCTGACACGTCTGGACGCAAGTCTGGATGAAATAAAGACAAACACGGGAAAGCACTTCCCCGGCGGGGGATATACCAAGCTCGTTGAGCAAGTGCTCGATAAATTAGCGCAAGAACTTGACAAGCTAGGTACGGGACCGGCACTGGAAATAGCGGTGTCAATCTTCGAAAAAAACAAAAATAGATTTCTTAATTTTGACAAAAAGACATTAGGCCACATTATTTCCGCAATGAATGAGGCTCAGAAAAAAATGTCAGCGATAAACTAAAAACGTCCATGGCGAATGTGGGTCACGATGCGTTCGGCTGGAAGGAGGAAAAAGAGCGGGTCCAGAGACAGTCTGCCCGGAATATCAACAATACAGACAGGATGCGTTTTGAAAGAAGGGTGATTTCTGAAATACCGCAGGGGCGCTCAGCCCCTCCTCGTTCTCGGGGCGAGACCAGCAATCAAGAGAGGGGCGAGAATGTCGGGGGCCAGCGTATCAACGATACAGGCAAGAGGCCGCCTGAAAGAAGAGTGCGTTTTGACATACCGCAGGGGCGCTCGGCCCCTCCTCGTCATCAAGGCGAAACCAGCAACTCGGCCAGGCTGCATCCCTTTTTGCGTAGATCAGTT
>DASVLY010000332.1:0-4864 GCA_036384635.1 Noviherbaspirillum sp.
CGCTGCTCAACATGGCCCCGCCGATCGATTTGCGCAATAAGGGGCAGGGGGCGCAACCGATTCCCCCGGCCACCGTGCCGGCGCCTGCACCGGCACCGGACAAGAACCAGGGCAAAGAGCAATGAGTACCGTACTGACCGACGCCCGTCTTTTACCTTATGCATTCGCGCGCGACCACGCGCTGCTTGCGCGGCGCAGCGAGGCGGCCAATAATGCCGTCGAAGTCTGGGTGTCGGAAGCCACCGCGCCGTCCGCGATCGCGGAAGTCAGCCGCCGTTTCGGTCGCGTCAGACTCAAATCGCTGCCGCGCGCCGATCTTGAAGCGGCAATTGCGAAGACGTATGCGAATTCCACGGGCGATGCGGCGCAAGTGGTCGAGGATGTCGAATCCGATCTCGATCTGGCCAAGCTGATGCTGGATATGCCGGCCATCGAAGACTTGCTGGAGTCGGCCGACGACGCGCCGGTGATCCGCATGATCAATGCGCTCTTGACGCAGGCGTTGCGCGAGGAGGCGTCCGATATTCACATCGAACCGTTCGAACAGGTGTCGGTCGTGCGCTTTCGCATCGACGGCGCGCTGCGCGACATCGTGCGACCGAAGAAGGCGATTCACGCATCGCTGATTTCGCGCATCAAGATCATGGCGCAGCTCGACATCGCCGAGAAGCGCCTGCCGCAGGACGGGCGCATCGCGCTGCGCGTGGGCGGCAAGCCGGTCGACGTGCGCGTATCGACCCTGCCTACCGGCCATGGCGAGCGTGCGGTGCTGCGTTTGCTGGACAAGGAAGGCGGCCGGATGGACCTGAGCCATCTCGGCATGAGCGACACGGTGCAGACACAGTTCGACAAGCTGATCAGCCAGCCGCATGGCATCGTGCTGGTGACCGGCCCGACCGGCTCGGGCAAAACCACCACGCTGTACGCGGCGCTGACGAAGCTGAACTCGCCTGCGACCAACATTCTCACCGTCGAAGATCCGATCGAATATGAGCTGGCCGGCGTCGGCCAGACCCAGGTCAATTCGCGCATCGACATGACGTTTGCGAAGGCGCTGCGCGCGATCCTGCGCCAGGACCCGGACGTGATCATGATCGGCGAAATCCGCGACCTGGAAACCGCGCAGATCGCGGTGCAGGCATCCTTGACCGGCCACTTGGTGCTGGCCACGCTGCACACCAACGATTCGGCCTCGGCGGTGACACGTCTGCTCGACATGGGGATCGAACCGTTTCTGCTGTCGTCGTCGCTGCTCGGCGTGGTCGCGCAGCGCCTGGTACGCAAGCTCTGCCCCCACTGCAGGCGGCATGACGGCAAGGTGTGGCATGCGGTCGGCTGCGACAAGTGCGGCCATACCGGCTACCACGGCCGTGTCGGCGTGTATGAATTGCTGCTGACCACCGAGGAAATCCGCGCGCAGATCCATGACCGCGCGTCCGAAGCCGATATTCGCGCAACTGCCCAGCACAACGGCATGCGTACCATGCGTGAAGACGGCGAACGCTGGCTGGCCAACGGCACGACGACGCCAGAGGAACTGTTACGGGTAACGAAAGAGTAAGCGATGCCGGCATTCCGCTATGAAGCCGTCGATGCGGCGGGCGCGACCAGGAAGGGCGTCGTCAACGCCGACAGCGCTCGCGCTGCGCGCTCGGACCTGCGTTCGCAGGGATTGGTGCCAATCGTGGTCGACGCGATCGCCGCGCAGGTCGACGAACTCGGGCAGGCCCGACGCAGCGCATTCGGCGACCGCCTCTCCACCACGGAACTGGCGTTGTTTACGCGCCAGCTCGCCAGCCTCCTGGAATCGAGCCTGCCGCTGGAGCAGGCATTCACCGCCTTGCTGGAACAGGCCGAGCGGCCGTATGTGCGCGACCTGGTCGCGTCGATCCGTTCGGAAGTGATGGGCGGCTCGTCGCTGTCGGATGCGCTGGCGCGCCATCCGCGTGACTTCGCCGACATCTATCGCGCGCTGGTGTCGTCCGGCGAGCAGATCGGGCAGCTCGCGCGCGTGCTGTCGCGTCTGGCCGACTATATCGAGCGGCGCAATGCACTCGTGCAGAAGGTGCGCCTGGCGTTCACCTATCCGGCAATCGTCACGGTCGTTGCATTTGCGATCGTGATCTTCCTGCTGGCGTATGTTGTGCCGCAGATCGTATCGGTGTTTGCCAATACCAAGCAAAAGCTGCCGCTTCTGACGGTGATCATGCTTGCGATCTCCGACTTCGTGCGCAGCTACGGCTGGATTGTCGCAATCGTGGTGGTTGGCGCCTTTTTCGCATGGCGTACTGCATTGAAGAATCCGGACGTCAAATACCGCTGGCATAAATGGTTGCTGACCGCGCCGCTGTACGGCAAGTTCGAGCGCAGCCTGAACACTTCGCGTTTTGCCAGCACGCTGGCGATCACGACCGGTTCCGGCGTGCCTATCCTGCGCGCGTTGCAAACCAGCCGCGATACCTTGTCGAACGTCGCGATGCGCGAACAGGTGGAGGAGGCGACCGCCAGCGTGCGCGAGGGCGTGGGGCTGGCGCGCGCCTTATCGGCGCACAAGCATTTTCCGCCGATGCTGATCCACATGATTCGCGCCGGCGAAGTGACCGGCGAATTGCCGGCGATGCTGGAGCGCGCATCGAATGCGCAGGAGCAGGATCTGGAGCGGCGCGCGATGACGATCGCCGGCTTGCTGGAACCGGCGTTGATCCTGGTGATGGGCGTGGTGGTATTGCTGATTGTGCTGGCGGTGCTGATGCCGATCATCGAAATCAATCAGTTGGTGCGGTAAGGGGGAGAATAAAAAATGAAACGCTTGCCGCTGATAGTAAGTTTTCTGCTGTTCATCGCGCTGTGCGCGTCGATCGCATACTGGGCGCTGCAATTGTTCAAGCCGCCGTTGCGTCCGGTCGCGGCGCCACCGCGCGTGGCCAGGGCCGATGTCGCGCCGGATGCGGCGGCAGTGCTGTTCGGCGGCCGTCCCGGCAAGGTTGCCGTCGCAAGCAATTACCAGTTGAAAGGCATCATCATGTCAGGCGCGGCGGGTGATAGCGTTGCGATCCTGAGTGCGGATGGCAAGCCGGCGCAGGCGATCAGAGTGGGCATGGAGGTGACGCCGAGCGTCAACGTCAAGGAAGTGCACCGCGAATATGTATTGTTGTCGGAAGGTGGCGTCATCAGGCGCGTTGATTTGCCGGAAAGCGCCAAGATGCAAGTGAATATCGCGTCGGCAGCACCGGTAGCAAACCAGAGACCCGTCATGCCGGGCTCGCCGCCCGCCCGCACACAACCCTCGCCGCCTCCTGCTCAAACGGGGCAAACACCGGCGGCACCGGCACAGTCGGTTAATGCGCACTCGTCGTTGTTCCCACCGGCAGCGTCGCAATCTCAGCAGGCGCAGACTTCGCAAGCGCAGACGCCGCCTGCACCACCTGCTATTCCGCCAGCTGTCGTGGTCAGCCCTGCGCCAGCGGTTCAGCAGGCTGCTCCTTCTGCAGGGGCGGCGGCATCATCTGCCAATGCGCCTGCAACAATGGCATATCCTCCTGGCACGGCGACGGCGCCTGCCGGCCGGCCGGGAGAGCTTTTGCCGCCGTCGTCGCTGCAAAGCCGGTGATATTAGAGGGTGTTATGAACTGGTTCTTAGAGCGATCAATCGCCGCCGCCAAACATCTTCTTCAACAGCCGCTGCTGCAACGGTTTTCCTGCAGGCAGGGGGGGCTGCTGCGATTGCGTCACTCGTTGCCGAGCGTCCGGCGCGATCGGATTGCGCGCCTTTAACGCTTTCTGCGACGGTTCCACCCGGATCGTCAGTTTTTGCCGCTTCGCGAGCTCTTTGTTTGCCATGACGATTGTCGTGAAAGGCGGTGGGTACCGCCGTATTACAACACGTAGCGCGACAAATCCTCGTTGACCGCAAGCGCGCCGAGTTTGTCGTCCACGTAGGCAGCATCGATGGCAACAGTCTTGCCCGACACTTCACTGGCCGAGAACGACATTTCTTCGAGCAGTTTTTCCATCACCGTGTACAGGCGCCGCGCACCGATGTTCTCGGTTTTTTCATTGACCGAGAAGGCGATTTCGGCCATGCGTTTGATGCCGCTGTCGGTGAATTCGATCTTCACGCCTTCGGTCGCCAGGAGCGCTTCATACTGCTTGGTCAGGCAGGCGTCGGTGGCGGTCAGGATGCGTTCGAAATCGGCGATGGCCAGCGACTCCAGTTCGACCCGGATCGGGAAGCGCCCCTGCAGTTCCGGGATCAGGTCGGACGGCTTGGCCAGGTGAAATGCGCCGGATGCGATGAACAGGATGTGATCGGTCCTGATCATCCCATACTTGGTGTTGACCGTCGTGCCCTCCACCAGCGGCAGCAGATCGCGCTGTACACCAGCGCGCGATACATCGGCGCCGCCGACCTCCGAGCGGCTGGCGATCTTGTCGATCTCGTCCAGGAACACGATGCCGTTCTGCTCGACGTTGGCGATTGCCTTTTGCTTCAATTCGTCTTCGTTGATCAGCTTGCTTGCCTCTTCCTCGATCAGAAGTTTCATCGCCTCCTTGATCTTCACCTTGCGCTTCTTCTTGCGCGCGGCGCCCAGGCCGGAGAACATCGACTTGATCTGTTCCGTCATCTCTTCCATGCCGGGCGGCGCCATGATTTCCATGTGCGGCCCGGTATCGGCAAGCTCGATCTCGATTTCCCGGTCGTCGAGCGCGCCTTCGCGCAGGCGCTTGCGGAAGGTCTGGCGCGTGTTCGTACTTGCATCGCCTTCGGCCGTGTTATGCGCGGCCGAAAAGCCGAAGTCGCGCGGCGGCGGTACAAGGATGTCGATCACGCGGTCTTCCGCTGCATCTTCCGCACGGGTACGCA
>DASVLY010000333.1:0-3611 GCA_036384635.1 Noviherbaspirillum sp.
GGGTTTTGACGCCTCTGGTGCAAAAACAGATTGACGCACGTGCGGAACAGCAAGGTGTGTCGAAAGAAGAAGCCAAGAAAAGCATGCTGTCCGAGAAACAGCCATCGGGCGAGTTTGTGACACCGGAACAACTTGGCGCACTGGCACTCTTTCTTTGCAGTGATGCCGCCAGCCAGGTGCGCGGCGCTGCATGGAATATGGACGGCGGCTGGACCGCGCAATAAGCGCGATGCGGGCGCCCCTCCTGTTTGCGCTCGCATTGAGCATGGCCGATGCTGCCTTTGCGGCATCGGCATCTGTCGGCTCGAACCAGACGATCAACGTGCAGGTCCCGAACGGCATGGCAGCCAAGCCGTTCGATGTGCCGCGCACGCTCACCGTCCCCAAAGGATTCACGATCCGCGTGTTCGCCCGAGTAACGGGCGCACGCTTCATGGCGGTCGCCCCTAACGGCGATCTGCTCGTTTCCAGCCCGGGCAACGACAGCATTACGTTGCTACGCCCCACCGGTGCAGATGCACCTCAGCGCTTCACTTTTGCATCGCGGCTGCATAACCCGCATGACATCGTATTTCATACGGTGGGCGGCAAGTCCTATGTCTATATCGCCGAATCGAACCGCGTCATTCGCGCGCCGTACATTACCGGCCAGACGTCGCTGGAAGCAGCGCAAACCGTGGTCGACCATCTGCCGGACGCATCCAGCCCCGGCCTGCGGGGCAGCTATGGCCACCAGTTGAAGAACATCGCGCTGCATGGCGACAAACTGTATGTATCGATCGCATCGACCTGCAACGCATGCGTCTCCGATACAACCTCCGATCCCATCCGGGGCGCGATCTACGAATACGATGTCAACGGCAAGAACCGCCGGCTGTATGCGCGCGGCTTGCGCAATGCCGAGGGCATCAGATTCAAGCCGGGCACCGACGAACTGTGGGCGGTGGTCAATAACCGGGACAACATCGCTTACCCCTATCACAAGGACTGGGATGGCGACGGCAAAGACGACTACGGCAAAGTCATGCAAAGCTATGTCGACGGCCATCCGCCCGACCTGTTGGTAAAGGTGAGGGATAACGGCCATTACGGCTGGCCGTTCTGCAATTCGAATCCGGACGGTGGGCTGGACAACATGCCGTATGACCGCGATGTGCAACTGAACCCGGACGGCGGCAAGCTCGACTGCGGCAAAATCGATCGCGCGACCAAAGGCATTGCACCGCATTCAGCGCCGCTCGGGATGAACTTCCTGCATGACTCCGGCTTGCCCGCTCCTTATCGCAACGCACTGGTCACCGCGCTGCATGGCTGCTGGAATTGCAGCCAGCTCAACGGACACAAAATCGAGATGTATCCGTTCAACGCAGATGGTTCGGTAGGCGATGCGGCGGACCTGGTCACGGGCTGGGTTACCGATGCGAAAGCACATCGCCGCTGGGGCCGCCCGGTCGCTGTAGTCCCGGATGGCAAAGGCGGGCTGTATATCTCGGACGATTATTCGGGAACGGTGTATCTGCTCAAGAGCGAGGAAGCCGCGCGCTGAACGCTGCGGGATGCGACGGCCCGCGCAACTCCTCCTTCAACTGGAACGATGCCGGCTGCAGTGCACTCCTGATGATGTCCACTGCAAGCTGCGGACGACAGTCACCGCACATGAATGCATCCACGGCGGCGAAACCGAATTCGGGCCAAGTGTGGATGCTGATGTGCGACTCCTGCAGCAATAGCACGCCGGTTATCCCCTGCCCCGCGCCAAACTGGTGGAATTTGCCGAACAATGGCGTCGCACCGGCTGCGCATGCAGCACGCATCAGAATGGCCTCGATGCGCTCAACATCGGTCAGCAATTCGGCACAGACCCCATGCAAATCGGCCAGCATATGCCGTCCCAATGCGAGACCCTGATCCGCAGGCCATGCGTTCACTTGTGATGTCCTCCCGACGAATATCCTCCGGTTGAACCGCTGCCGCCGGTATAACCCGAGCCGCCGCTATGGCTGTTCCAGTTGCTGGACGTCGTGCCCGACTCGCCGACGTAATACAGGTTGGTGACGGTGCTGGCGATCAGCACGATCGCGCCGTAGATTGCGTAAATGAATTTGAACATCAGTGGTCTTTGCCCAGTAAACGCGTAATGACGACCGGCGTCCACAGCAACACCAATGCCCAGAACATCAACTTCAAGCCGCGTGCTCCGGTGAGGAATGAAATCGGAACATTCAATGTCGCCAGCAGAGCGGAATAGATGATCGGCGCAGTATAGGACAATACCGGTCCCGCTTTTCCTTCCGTTTCAACGGGCGTAACGATCGGTTTGCCGAACCACCGGCCGATCTGCGCTGCACTCACTTTCGCGCTCGATGTCCAGACAATTTCCTGGTCGTTCGTTTCGGAGCTGACCTTGCGATTGCCCTTGCTGAAGTCGCGGATACGGGTCTTGTCACCGACAGAGACGCGCCAGTTGAATGCACCGGCTGCATAAATCACTTCGGACTCGTATTCTTCCGGCGAGCCGAATTTTTCGCCCTTGAGATCGACCACACCATGCTGCTGTGCCGGCCACTCGTTGAGCACGTCGACCCGGTCCCATCCTTCGACGCTTTCGACTAACCACAGGAAGCCTTGCTGCGCGTTGAACAAAAAGTACTCGACCCAAGTCGATGATGCGTCCTCTTCACAGGTGCGGCATTGAAGCAGACCGATCACTTCGTATTTCACACCGTTGACGATGCCGATGTCGCCAAGCCCAAGCGTGGTGACAATGGCTGCGAGTTCCTCGGCCTTCTGCAGCACCAGCACCTTGTCCATCGAGCAGTCGACTTCGGCATGGCAGGAAGGGCACACCACATGAAACGCCATGCCCGCCTTGTACTGGACCGCACTGCCACAGCTCGGGCAGTCCAGCGCCGTAGTCTGCCCACGAAAGCGACCAGCAGTACTGGCGATTGCGTCGTTATCGCGCAAGAGCTGGCAGCGCAAAGCGTCCAGGGTGACCGCCTGACCAGCGAATAATTGCGGGAGGCCACCGTCTGAATAATCGAGCGTCAGAAACCGGTGTGCGGCACTGCAGTCCGCCACCTTCGCCACCCAGCCGCGTCCGACCTGAAACGGCAACTCACCTTCCCATGCGATACAGTGGGCGGTACGAATATCGGACGCGAAGAACGAGGTACCGTCGAACATGTAGCGAAATCCGGGTTTGATCTCCTCAAATTCCGGCACGCCTCCCTCAAGTGGCGGCTGCGGCAGCGTGATCACATACTGGCCCGATGCATCCGACAGCCAGCCCGAGCTGCCGTCGTCGAACAGGATGTGCCACTCGTTCCAGAAGCCTGCGTCGTAACGCAACTGGATGCGCCCGACGACGGCAAACGTCCTCCCCTGAAAGCTGCCGGAGGTATTGATCCGGATCGGCGAATAATCCTCCAGCACCTCGGACACCTTGCCGATGTCCTTCACCGATCCGGCATCTTTCAGCAACGTGCTCCGGCAATACTCGCAGACCGCCATCACGGACGCAGCCGAACGGAATACGACCTCGGCACCGCAGCTCGGGCAGGATACCTTTTGCATCAGCGCTCTTTCACGTCAGCCGATCAGCTTTTTGA
>DASVLY010000334.1:0-2316 GCA_036384635.1 Noviherbaspirillum sp.
TTTAGGCCGATAATTCCCCTGATACACATCAGAATACCAACCAAACCGGGCCCGCAAACGCCCGAACAGATACCTGAAAACCGGCTATCAATTCAATTACGTCCCGGCCCCGCAAAACTTGAGCCAGTCCGGTTACATGAGCCAACCATACAAGGCAGGACCATGCCTGAACGGCATGCTCGTCATATGCGGGGTAACTCCGGGAATCTCGAATTCATAACTCAGCAGCAGCGACCCGGCACGCATTTCAGCCCTCGCCTTTTCCCACAGCGCCGGCATTGCCGCCGGCGACAAATAGGCAAATACGACATCATAAGGACCGAAGTCGACACGCTCGTAGTCTCCTCTGACAAAGCGGGCACTGCCACGCGCAAAGCAGCTGCGCAGCATACTGAACAACCATGGCAGCGGCGCGATCTCAATGCCGACGAACCGGCTTTGTCCGTGCGCTCGCGACAGATGCAACACCAAGCCTCCCAAGCCGCTACCGACATCGACGAAGCGAACTGGCCTGCCTGCAGGCAGCAACGCACTCACCGCCTGCCAGACAGGCAGACCGGACGGATAGAACGGAACCTGAGTACGGAAAGTGCTCCAGTACAGCCCGAGCAGCGCGATAAAGGCTATCAGGAAAAGATAGGGAGGAAGTTGCAGCGAGAGCATCGCGACCAGCGCAATCGGGAACAGCGCCTGGATCGCCAGCCACCATGACTCCAAGCCACACAAGCGGGATGCCGATGCCGCCAGCACGCCCTGCAGCACAGCTGCCATTGCAAGCGTCAATTGCAACTGCGTCAGCAGAGAAACAACTTGCGCCATCCCCAGCGCAGCCAGGAATGCAGACAACTGGATAGCCGCCGCTTGAACGGCTGGCACATGCAGGAGCGTTTTGCAGCCTGATCGCCCCATGCTCATGAACACGAATGATGATGCAGCGGGTTTTATCTAAGCCAGCAATTCCGTCGACGCGGACGCAGCTTCTTCCTTGGCCTTCTTGGTTTTTCCCGCGCGCGAAGGCATGTGACACAAGCCACAAGTATAGTGGTCATGCAAATCCAGCTTGTGCACGACAAACTCGCCGCCGCATTTGCTGCAGCAAGCGGTCGAAAGCATCTTGCTCTCGAAAAAACGCACTAGTGTCCACGCGCGCGTCAGCGACAGCACTGGCTCTTCGCCCGGATCGTGCTCCACCTGTTCCAAATAGAGCTTATACGCCTTCATCACGCTCTCGATCCCGGAAATACCGGCGTGCTCAACCAGATACCGATGAATATTGATGAACAGCGAAGAATGAATGTTAGGCAGCCAGGTAATGAACCAATCGGTAGAAAACGGCAGCATGCCTTTCGGCGGAGACACGCCTTTAAGCTCCTTGTACAGCTTCAGCAGGCGCTCGCGCGACAGCGTGGTTTCCGATTCCAACAACTGCAAGCGCGCACCGAGATTGATCAGTTCAATCGCGAGCTGAATTTCCTGCGCCTCTGTCACCACACTTTTCTTCGCCATCTTGGACCTCGAATTCATACCAACGCCCCAACCGAGAAGGTACTCTATTTCTCAAGAGACTTCCTCAATTGATTGACGCGCCATGAGAATTGCCGCGTGAGAATGCGCCAACTCACGGTCTTTGTTGTAATTTGTCAACATTCCCAGAATTGGGCCATCATCGAAACGGAAGCGCGCCAGCATCATATTGGTGCCCGCCAGTTTCAGAATCTGGGCATTGCTCAGCCCTTCGAGCAGGTCCGCGATTTCACCGCTAATGCCAAGACGGAAAATTGCAGCCGCCTTGTCGGAGCGAATCATTTGCTGTGCAAGCATCAGGTAACGCAAGTTCGCTTCGCGGATTTCGGCAATCATGTCATTTGTAGTCATTTCTCCGTCTCCTTATTGATTGCAGCTAAGTTAATACATTCTGCGCGTCGGATTGCCAGTGGGAAATAGGTAATTTTCGGTATTTTGCGTCAGGGAATTATATATGTTTATTGTAGGATTTTTTCCTACAAATATGACTCTTCATCTGCGAAGCGCCGCAGCCAGCATTGGATGATCGATGGGAATTTCTATCGGACTGCGATAGGTATCGAGATCAATTACCATGCTCAATTCTTCGCGCCAAAACATCTGTTCGTGCTAATTGAATTCTGACCCACCCTGCCGATTGAATTTTGGCCCAGGGCTGGTTGCTGCGTGTCGAACCTGCAGCTGTGGATAGGTGTACCAAACCGCAGGTTCTGCAAGCCTTTGCTTCTCGTGTTTTCCAAGGCTTTTGCGGGGAATGGCGCGCAGGGCGTATCTATGGACTCCCCCCGATTT
>DASVLY010000335.1:0-3077 GCA_036384635.1 Noviherbaspirillum sp.
ACAGCCAGGTGGCGCCGAGCAGGCTGTAACCGACCACGAGGCCCAGGCCGGTCAGAAGCGGAAACGGCGCGATCCAGTCCCAACTGGTACCGGCAAAAGACCGGCCGACAACAGGAAACCCTCGAATGAAATTGCCGAGCACCACTCCCTGCATATAGGTGGCGATCAACGAGCCATAGGCAAAAGCGGTGTTCCAGAGGTGCTTGCGGGTGCCCGGCGCATCGCGGAATTCGAAGGCCACGCCGCGAAACAGCAGGCCAAGCAACATCAGCAGGATAGGGAAATACACGGCCGGCATGATCACTGCGAATGCCAGTGGAAACACCGCCAGCAAGCCGCCGCCGCCGAGAATCAGCCAGGTTTCGTTGAAGTCCCAGATCGGCGCGACCGATGCCACCATGATGTCGCGGTTTTCCTCGTGCCGGCGAAAGAAGAACAGGATGCCGACGCCAAGATCGAAACCGTCGAGCAGCACATACATCAGCACCGCGAGAGAAAGGATGCCGGCCCACAGCGGGACGAGATCAAGCATCATTGCGTCCTCCCAAACCCTGGATGACAGGAACCTCTACCGTTTCGTCGTGTTCGGTGACTGCCGACAATGGCCGTTTCGGATGAGCCTGAACCTCATGCGCTTCGTCCTGTGCCGGGGGCGGCGGCCCGATATGCACCAATCTGCGCAGCAGGAACAGGCCGCCGCCGAAAATGATGGCATAGCCGATCACGTACAGGAGCAAGGAAATCAGCACATCGGCCGTTGTCAGTGAAGGCGTCACGGCATCGCGCGTACGCATCAGTCCGTAAATAACCCACGGCTGGCGCCCGACCTCGGTCGTGGTCCATCCGGCCAGCACGGCGATGAAGCCCAGCGGCGACATCAGCATGCACCAACGCAGGTAGCGGGGGCTGTCAAACAAACGCCTTCTCTTCCACAGCACCAGACCGGTGTATACCGTCGCCAGCATCAACAGGCCGATGCCAACCATGGTGCGGAAGGCGAAGTAGACGATGGCCACCGGCGGACGGTCCTCCCTTGGCCATTCCTTGAGGCCCTTCACTTCGCCATTGATGTCGTGTGTGAGATAAAGGCTGGCCAGCCTGGGGATGGTAATCTCGAAATGATTCGTTTCGGCTTTCTCGTCGGGGATGGCAAACAGCGAGGCCGACACGCCGCGTCCGGTATCCCACAAGCCCTCCATGGCGGCCACCTTGGTCGGTTGGTATTCCAGGGAATTGATGCCGTGAAGATCGCCGACCAGGATTTGCAGCGGCACCATGATGCCCAGGAAGGCAAGCGACATCCGCACCATGATTCTGCTCTCCGCCGGGAACCGGTTGTGGCGCAAATAGAATGCGCCGACGCCAAGGATCACAAAGGCCGTGGTAACGACGAAGGCGATGACCGTGTGCGTCAGCCGGTAGGGAAAGGAGGGGGTGAAGATGATATCGAACATACTGACCGGCAAGAACCGGCCGTCGACCATCCGATGGCCTTGCGGAGTGTGCATCCAGCTATTGACCGCCAGTATCCAGAAAGAAGACATCAAGGTGCCGAGCGCGACCAGCACAGCCGACAGCGCATGCGCCCATTGCGGCACCAACCTGCGGCCGAACAGCAGCACGCCGAGAAACGCCGCCTCCAGAAAAAACGCGGTGACGACTTCATAAGCCAGCAGCGAACCGATCACAGGCGAGGCGCTATCGGAATAGCGGCTCCAGTTAGTGCCGAACTGGAATGGCATCACGATCCCGGAAACAACGCCCATGCCGAACGAGATGGCGAAGATCTTGATCCAATAGGCGGACAGCCTTCGCACCGTATCGTCCTTGGTGATCCACCACCGGACTTCCAGGGTCGCGATGTAGCAGGCCAGGCCGACGGTAAACGCCGGCAACAGGATGTGAAAAGCGATGACCCAGGTGAACTGCACCCTGGAGAGGAGCAATGCATCCATGGAGGTTCCTTTCGTTTCCGTTTCGACGGTGGCCGATCAGAGACATCGAGAGATGTCAGGGCAAAGCCGGAAAGCAGCTGCCTCACCGGAAAGGCTGTCGGTTTTGCAATACAAGTAATAAGACTGCATTGCACGAACAGTGGTTCATCGCAGGCTTGCAGTCAGGGAGTCTGCACGATGATCGGAATCATAGGGCGGATTCAGTGTCATGACCTTGCACTGCGCCCCCTTCGTGTCAGCACAAGTGCAATGCCGCCAAGGATTGCAAAGGCGGCCACCGTCAGGCGCGGTGTGACCGTCTCCGAAAGAAACACGGCTCCTCCGATTGCGGCAATCAGTGGAACCGACAGTTGCACCGTGGCCGCTCGCATGGCGGACAGATGGCGTAGCGCGGCGTACCAGACGACATATCCCGCACCGGATGTGATGGCTCCGGAAGCCACGGCCAAGATGAAACCGCCTTTGCTGATGTGAGAACCTGAAATGAAAGCGAGGTTCAATGCAATGGCGGGCAACGCCGCCCGCGCGAAATTGCCTGCGGTTGCGGCTAAAGGATCGATCACGTTCCGGCCACGCAGCGAATAAACGCCCCACGCCACGCCGGCAATTGCCATCGATGCCGCTCCGAAAAGCGGCGGTGCTTCTATCCCCGGCGATACGAGATAGACGAGCCCAGCGAACGCCAGCGCAAGGCCGAACCACGCGATGGCGTCGAACATCTCGCCAGCGCGCAAACCCGCGCCCAGCATGGTCAATTGCACGCAGCCGAACAGGATCAATGCTCCCGTGCCGGCGCTCAACGCAAGATACGCGAACGAGAAAAACGCAATATAAGCGAACAGCATGACTGCGGAAATCCAGTCGGCGTGGCTGGACAGGGAATGGCCCGTCCTGACCTTGGCAATAACGATAAGCGCCAGCGCGCCGGAGACCAGCCTGATGCTCGCAAAGCTGGCGGGATCGATACTTCCTTGCTGCAATGCGAGTCGGCAGAGCAGCGAATTGGCAGCGAAGGCAAGCATGGCGGTCGCAACGAGGGCAACGGTGCGGAATCCGGCCAGCCCATCGCGCTGCTTACGCATGGACAGCCACCAGAACGAGCGCCCAGGACAGCAGTGCGAT
>DASVLY010000336.1:0-9457 GCA_036384635.1 Noviherbaspirillum sp.
CCGGCTCACCAGCACGGTGACGCCGATTTCCGGCACCGTCTGCATATGCGGCGCGAGCTTGACCCACACCGGATCGCTTTCCTCCTCGTCGGTGGAAAAACGCACGTAGACGCCTGTCGCATTGAGCTTGGGAACGGCGGCTTCGGTATCGGTGAGGATATTGGCGCCGGGATCGAAATAATCCTTGGTGTAGTAGCGCCAGTCTTGCGGCGGCGTGTCGCCCGCATGCGCGACGACCTTGGCCAGCACCGCTCCCTGCTGGGTTTCCTGGATCGAGAACGTGCTGATGAAGCCGGTGGCTTCGGTCGCCGCGAATTCGTTCTGGTAGCCGCCGTCCAGCGTGGCCTGGTGCTTGACCTGGGTGAGCACGAAGCGTTGTCCTTCCAGCGACGGGCGCACCGCCACCGGATTGCTGTCGGCCATGACCGCCCCGGTCACGCCGAACTGATGCCCGGCGCGGAAATGGGCGCAATAGCTGCTTCCCGAAAACTGGCTGCCCGAAGCGGCCATCGCCTCGCTGGTGGCATCGGTGAAATGCCGCACTTCTTCATTGCTGCAGCCGTACTGGTAAATCTTGTACTGGTTGAACGGCAGCTCCCCCAGGTTCGGCTGGCTGGCGGCCTCGAACGACTGGAACTGCGCCACCGCGTCTTCTTCCCAGGCCGCTTCCTGGCGCGTGAACACGCCGCGCACGCTGCTGCTCACCATCGAGCGCTGATAGCTGTACTGGAAAATCACATCGCTCTGCGCCTTGCCCAGCTCGTCTTCGGCGGTAAAGGTGTAACGCAGCGGCTTGCGGTCGGCGAACACCTGCGGATAGGCAGGACGGTTGGCGAACACCAGCTTGTGGCTGTTGCCGGTGTGGGTGAAGTAGTAGTAGAGATGCGCCTTGGACATCAGGCGGCGCACAAAATCGAAATCCGTCTCGCCGGCCTGCAGCCAGTCCTGGATGCGCACGATGGCCAGGTTGTCGTCGCCGGACACCGCATCCATCGAATAGGGTATGCGGTGCAGATCGAGCAGGTCCGCGATGGCGTCGCGGATGTTTTTCTGGCGGTGTACGCAGTAGCGGTTGGTGAGGGAAAGCCTCCACAGCGCCGGCCGCATCGTGATCCGGTACACGCCCGGAATCTCCATCGAAAACGAGGCGACGATGCCGTTGAACAGCGACAGCTCGTTGCCGCTGCCGCCGCCGCGGATCGCGCGCTGGAAGCGGTCCCGCAGTTCCTCCGACGAGTAACCGGAAGGGTATTGGATGCCCACCGTGACGGAGCGTCCGATGACTTCCTCGAACTTCAACTGCACGCCATGCCTGATGCTGGTGTTGCCGTGCAACTCCAGTTGATATTCGAAAGGCTCGGACGCACTCTCTTGCCCCTGGAAGCTCGTCAGCCGGAAGGTTTCGTCGCTGACGATCCGGCTGCCCGTGAGGAAGAGCGCGCAATGCAGGAACAGCGCCGGCGAAGGATTGTCGATCGCGGCGATGGCGCTTTGGCCGATCGGATTGGCGCGGTCGTTCATGCCGTCTCCCTGTGATCGAAGGCGCGCACCAGGTAGGTCGCGGTACGCGCCGGTTGCGCCGGTCCACCTTTGCCGTTCAGCCAGGCGGTCTGCCCCAGGCGCAGTCCCCAGTAGCCGTCGGTCTGTGGTCGGGGCAGGGCGGTCAGCTTCGAAGGCGGAATGGTATTGGTCAATGCCTGCAAGTGCACTTCGCAATCGCACAGCCGGTCGAGCAGCAGCCGCAGCAGGGACAGGAAGCCATCGAAATACGGTGTTGCGTCCGAGGGGGCGTTCGGCGGCAGCAGCAGGCAAAACCGTTCATAGGAGAGCGGCGAGATGATCAGCCGCACCCGCGCCTGCTGATCCCACACGCGCCGGCCCACGAGGGTTTGCTGACCCAGCCGGTGGTTGTTGAGGCCGAGCGCGATGCGGTCGTCGGCCTCGATAGTTTGCCAGGCGCCGACGTTCTGCTCCAGCTTCACCGGGACGCTCAGAAAGAGGGAGAGCACATGCGTCACCGTCGATGCGCTCTTGCGGCAGTTGGTCAGCAGACCCGCCAGACCAAGCCAGGCGCGCGGCGGCAGCGGCACCTGCTCCGCCAGTTCCGGCTGCCCCAGGCCCATCAGCGCAGCCAGGTAATACGCATGCGGCGTCTGTTCCGGGCGCGCGTTGCTCAAGCCCGGCGTCTGGCGCGCTTTCAACTGAAACCGCAGCAGGTTCAGACGCTGGTTGAAGATGTTGAAAAAGTCACCCATCGCGTGCGCGCGCGCGCGCTCCTGTTCGCGCACCCACTCGGTGAACGGTTCCGGCAAGGGCCCCAGCGTGCCCGCCACGCAGTAATTCGGGGTAGTGATTTCGATTTGTTCTTCGGGCTGCGCATTGCCGCCTGCAAGCGACGAATCGCGCCACGTCAGGCCCGAGATTTCCCGGCCCGGAAAGGCGGCCGACAGATCGGCCCGGAAGCGCAGGCGCTGCCCGGCAGGCTGCGTTTGCTTCCATTGCAGCAAACGCAGCAACTGAAACACATTGAAGCTGCCGTGCCGCTCGCGAACGAGATCCTTCAAAGGACGGTTTGTGCGCCAGCCAGCGGTTGCCATTGCTGATTCCTTTTTTGATCCCCGTTGATGTCCTGAGTCCCGACACTGACTTCAACCAGGGTGTTGACCGTCGCGTACAGCGCAAAGAAATGCCGCAAGACGCTGCAGAACAGCACCGGGCTGGCATCGTCGAAGTGATTGCGGTCCATTTCCAGGTGCACGTGGCTGCCGCGCATGAAACCGCGCCAGCCGTCCTTGCCGATATGCCGCACCACGGCCCGGCAGTTCATTGTCGAGATACCGTCGATCTGTTTCAGCGCGCGTTTTTTGTTCGGGCCTGCATGCAGCAGCAGAATGTCTTTCAACGCCACCAGCGCTTCCGGACGATCGGACAGCGACAAATGATTGAGCGCCAGTTGCGACACCAGCGCCCAGGGCCGCGCGCCGATCTGGGCCGGCACCTGATGCGGCGTTGGCCTGTTGAATACCCGGATCTCCTTCACCGGGCCCGCTCCTTCCAGGTAAAGGCGGCTGCCCGCCATCAGCTTTTCCGGCAGGCGGCGGTTGGTGCACAGCGCCTTGCCGCCGATGACTTCGTCGGCCAGTTGCGTGAGATCGAACTGCTCGTCCAGGAAAGACACGTACATCTCGCTGCCGGCCACGCCTGCCGCCTGGCTGCGCTCCCGCCTGGAGATGTAGAAATAATCCTGTTGCTCCATGCGCTGGAAATCGTCCATCGCGAAATAGGGCGCAATCTGACGCCGGCTGCCGTCGGGGCGGATCGACTCCAGCGCTTCGAGCATGTAAATCTCGCAGTGGCGATGGTTCTCCAGGTCCGCCTGCAGACGGTATTCGTACTGGGTGTGATCGAGCGGCATCGGATCGATGCGCTGCGAAAACAGGTTCACCAGCGGCACGCAATTCAGGCGCAGCACCTGCGGCGTGAATGCCATCGTTTTATCCACCGGCATGTCCAGCAGGAACAGCAGCTCGAAGCTTTTCTGCGCATTTGTCAGATCGAGCTTTTCCACTTCGAAAAACAGAAACTTCTCCGGAAAAGCGAAATACTCCTGCAGCAGACGATAACCCGGATGGGTATGCGGACTGGCTTCGAGGATCGCTTCCTGGTCTTCGAACCCCAGCCAGCGCAGCGTCTGCTTGGGCAGCGGCGTGACTTGCGGCGCTTTCTCGTCCTGTTGTTGCGGCACATGCACGGCGATGCCGGTCAGATTCAACGCCAGCGCCTCATACAACGCATAAGCGTTCTGCTCCGCGTTATTGATGTAAAAGCGCAGACGCTGAGGCCCCGATACATGAAGCGTGCTCGGGCCTTCGGCGCGAATCTGCACGCGCAGCACGGACTGGGTCCTCCTGTAGTCTTCCGGAAATTCATATTTGCTGGCGTGCAGCACCTGGACATCATCCACTGCCAGCGGCATCAGCGGCGTGTCGTAGCAGGTGCGAAAACGGCAATCGATCTTCTGCCCCAGTTCGTTGGACGCCGCCGCGCTCACGTAGCGGTCGCGCATGAGCATCTGCTCCTTGGCGAAATTGGCGCCGTCCGGCTTGACCGCGATCTCGGCGATCAGCATGGACGGCACCGGCGCTTCCAGATGCGGGTAGAGCAGGCTCAGCAATGCATTGGGCAAGGCCGCCTGATCCATCTCCATCTGGTATTGCAGTCTGCCCGTCAGAAACGCAAACGACTGCATCAGCAGTTCCACCTGCGGGTCGGTTGCCTGCCCCTTGTTCGGCCCCATTCCCAGCGAGCGCGCCACCTCAGGATATTTCACGGCGAAATCCGCCGCCTCGTTGCGGAGGGCGGAGAGCTCTGCCTGATAAAAATCCTTGAGCTTGGTGCCGGCGCTGTCGGGAGTGTTCATCTTCGGGCCTCAGTGCGTCGGCAATTCGAAACGGAAGACGGTGGTCTCGCTGTCGTTCACCAGCGAACCGCTGACCACGAGGCGATAAGGATTCAATGCATCGCGCACGGGCTCGACCGTCACGCTCGGCTGCCGCAGGCGCGGCTCATAGTGTTCGATCAGGCGCACCAGTTGCGCCGCATAACGTTCGAGCTGGGCGCGGCTGTTCCGCGCCAGCTCCACCACGCTGGGCATGCCGAATTCGAGAAGACTGATTTCCCCGCCGGGCGCGGCCACGATACGCGAACTGACGATGCGCTGAATCTGCGCAGCCACCGCCGTCTCCATATCAAATGGCTCGGGCTGCCCCATCGACATCAATGGCGGGGCGGCCAGGCGTTCCAGTAAAAACTGCATGTTTCGCTGCTCCTGAATCGGCTTGTTTCTTTACTTCTGCACTGATCTTTACCCACCAGCCGGCAAGACCACTGTCGCTCCTTCCCCTTCAAGGGGAAGGCTGGGATGGGGATGGGTTTTAATGCAGTAGTAGGGTGCGCCCTGCGCACCGATGCCATCGCAAGAGCACCGGTGCGCGCGGCGCACCCTACACCGGGGCGAACAACATTAGTCCGTGAACTGCCCGATCGGACGGTTACGCGCAATACTCCATCCCGTCGACAGATTGCCGGCGCTGCCCGTATCCGCTTTCTGCACCGTGTAAGTCCAGAGAATTTCCGTGAAATTCAGCTTGAACTGTTCGGTCGGCATATCGTCCGGATGCGTCTGCAACTGGATTTCGCTGATGATCGCGTCGCGCAGGGCAATGGTGATGATGTTGGCCGTCTTGTCACCCGAGTTGCGCGCCACGTACAGCTTGGTCGGCTTGTCCTTGCCCTTGCCCAGCGGCTCGGCGCGCAGGCAGTACTCGTAGAACTTCACCGAGGTCTTGTCCACGTACTTCACGCAGGTGAACTCGGTAATGATCGGCCGGCCCGAGGTACGGGCCGAGTTGCTCACGTCGGTCGTGACCTGCTGCTTCATGCCCTGATGCATCGACACCAGTTCGATACACTGGCCCAGGTCCAGCACCGAATCGCGCCATTCGTTGTCGATCAGGCTGCCGCCGTTGTCCCAACTGTTTGCCCCGCCGAATACTTCCGGATTACCGGGTTGTAACAAAATCAGATCCATGTTTACTCCTGAAATTTATCGTTATTTATTTCGGCAGATTCGCCACCAGTCGAATCGAAGTCGTCAGCTCTTCCAACTGGAAGTGCGGCTTGAGGAACACCGTGGCCTTGTAGGAGCCCGGCTCGCCCGGCACTTCGGTCACGACGACGGAAGCCGAACGCAGCGGATAGGAGGACTTCACTTCCTGCGTCGCGTTGTCGTCCAGCAGCACGTAGTTCGCAATCCAGGTGTTCAGATACGACTCGACATTGGCGCGGGTCAGGAAGCTGCCCACCTTGTCCCGCATGATGACCTTGATGTAATGCGCAAAGCGCGAAGCCGCGAGGATGTAGGGCAGCATCGCCGAAATCCTGGCATTGGCATTGGCCTCGTCCGAGAAATACTTCTTCGGCAGATTGGTGGTCTGGCCGCCGAAGAACGCCGCCTTGCCCGTGCCCTTGCAGTGGCACAGCGAAATGAAGCCCAGGTCGTTGAGTTCTTTTTCGCGGCGGTCGGTGATCGATACCTCGGTCGGGCAGAACAGTTCGGTCGTGCCGGCGTCCGACGTGAAGGTGTAGAGCGGCAAGCCCTCCACCAGGCCGCCTCCTTCCACGCCGCGGATCGCCGCCGTCCAGCTATACAGCGAAAACGCATTGGTGATGCGCTCGGCCAGGATATAAGCCGGATTCCCCCACAGGAAATTCGAATTGGACGGCAGCGCGCCGGCCTCGCCAGAATCGCTCACATCCTCTTCGAAATTCAGGCCCTCGCACTGGATCGTGTTTTTCTTCTCCGGTTTGCCGTAAGGCAGACGCAGCAGGGCGCGCGGCAGCGCCAGCGTCACATAGCGCGCATCTTCCATTTCGCGGAACTCGCGCCAGCCGATCAGCTCTTCGCTCTCGAAAATCTTCTTCAGATCGCGCGGCTTGTCCAGCTTGTCGTAACCGGTCAGGCCGAACACGTCCGCCGACGCTGCCGCGATGAAGGGCGCGTGGGCCGATGCCGCCACCTCGGAAATCTTCTTGAGGAAATCGATGTCGGTCTGGCTGCAGCCGATCTCGTAACCGCCCACCAGCAGGCTGTACGGAAAACCGCCATAGGTGCCGTACTCCGCTTCGTAGACCATCTTGAAGAGGGCGCTCTGGTCGAACTCGACGGCCTTCTCCATATCCTTGCGCAGCTCATCCTGCGTGGCATTGAAGACGCGCAGCTTGAGCATGGTGCTGGTCTCGGTGCGGAACACCAGGTAAGCCAGTCCGCGCCAGGTCGCTTCCATGCGCTTGAAACCGTCGCAATGCATGATCGCCGACAGCGCTTCGCTCAACGTGTTGTCGATCTGGACCACGCGCTCGTCAATCGCCGCGGCAGCGCCGCCTCTCATGGCATCCTGCTGCAGCTTTTTGCTGTCCGGCTTTTGCAATTCGGCCAGCACCTGTTGCGCAAAATAGCGCAGGCGCAGCAAGCCCTTGGCGCAGTCGTTCTGGATCAGCGGGAAAACGGTTTGCGCTGCTTTCAGCTTCTCGGCCGGCAACGGCTGGGTAGCATGCAAATAATTGGCGAACCCAAGCACCGCACCGCGGCCCTCGGCCTGCACGAGCGCATCGCGCAGTTCCTTCGGATCGGTGTGCTGGCCTGCAGTGACAGTGGCCGTATCGCTGGCCTCCGTGAATCCCTGCAGCAGCAGCGCCTTGGCCCAGCTCGCATCTCCCGCAGGCTTGGCCGCATCGAGCGTGGCGGGGTCCGGCGCGGCCCCGGTTGCATCGGCACCCAGCAGGTCCTGCATTGCTTTCTTCTGTTTTTTCTCGTCATCGCTGGCCTTGGCATCATCCAGTCGAAGCAGGTTCAACAGCTTGAGCGCCTTGCCGCGATTGTCCGCCGTGTCGCCGAGGGAGATGCCGTCCAGGAACGATGCGGCCTTTTTCTTGCCGTCTTCAACGTTCTTCTTGACGGCTTCAGCGTCCGCATTCGCACCCGCATCGGCCAGAAAACCCCACTTCACCAGTTCGTCCTTGGTGCTGTCGTCGTTGGCCGCCAGCTTGTTCTGCAGGCCGAGGAGGTCTTTGAACAGCGCGGTTTTGTCGGCCGGCGCAGCGCCGTTCACGGCATTGATCAATTCCCGCACTGCGGCAGGCGGCGTGTCCTGAACCATCACATCCAGACGCCCGGCGATCGCATCGTCGGCCTCGGCCTTGGCCTGCAGCGCGCGAATCTGGCTGCGTGCCTGATAGAGCGCGTTCAGCGACGGCAGCGCCTGCACCACGCGCAGCGGATCGAAGTCGTCCATCGACTGGAACACCAGCGACTTGTCCTCCGGCTTGCTCAACAACGATACAGACAAGCCCGTCAACGCCACGCGCGGCCCGATCTTCTTCATCACATCGTTGAAGTTGTCGCGGTCGATATCGGTCATCTTCCGCTCTTTCAGTGCAGGGAAGTTCTCCGGATTTTCCCGGTCGCCCGACAGGTCGGCCAGGATGCCGACAATAAAGGGGAGTTCCCGTTTTTCGATTGCACCGCCGGTTTCGACGTCGTAGGTAATCCGAACTCGCGGCGGTCGAACCCGCAAGAGCTTCTTCTGAATGCTTTCTGTCATTTCTTAGCCTCGCTCCAAAGTCACTGGTGAAAGTTAATCGACGATCTTGGGTAGGTTGTTCGCCTGAATCGTACGGATCTAACTCCTAACAATTACCGTGCCAGGCGGAAATGTTTCTATAACCGTTTGAATGAAAAGGAAATTCCTTTTTGAGGCTGTGCGTGTGGGTGATTTTTTACCCAAGGGAAAAGGGGGGCGTCCGGCCATGCGCTGCCGCACGGCTGACAGGAGAAAGCGGAGGGGAAATTTTCCGCGATGCCTGATAAATCAGAAACTTGTGTGCAGGCAGGCGCTTGTTTGCCGAAGCGCTGATCCGAGGGGTGGGAATACTTTGGGGGTGTGAGTTGTTTTTATCCTGTCCTGGGTGTTTTTTCTCCCATCGGCGAATTCGGCGGCAAGGTTTTCGGAAGCGGCTTATTCGATTCCAGGATGTGGCACGCTCTCAGGTCGCGGGTGGCTTGCCACATTAGTACGTATTTTTACTGCTGGTATTGACGTGGATGGAACCTTGAATCATTTCCCAGCCACTTATCGCCTTGTATGAAATGGGCTGAGTTCCAAAAAGTGCAATTCCATTATTTTTTAAACTGGATTTAAATTCATGAAAGCTCGATACGCATCGCTCAATCTATCCGGAATTCAACCATCAAACTCAAGAAATGCGCATGAGTCATTGATAAACCAAAATGCGGAGCCAAAAAAGTTAAATACGCAAAAAGAAATCGAGCACACATTATGTTCGGCATTGAACGAAAAGATAGGCATCGTGAATTTATTGAAAGCTCGCGAGAATTTGCGGAATTTTCCTGAAAAATTCACTACTGCTTCCGAAGTATTCGATGAATTGAACAAGACGGTTTCTTTTGGCCCAGTTGATCTGGAGGCCCATTGCGTCAAAAATCTTTTTTATCGTGAAGAAGAATATGCGTTACTGGCACGTACGCTTTCCAAAGGGACGAAAGAAAGACGTTCCTGTAAAAATGTTTTAACTCCTGACCAGATAACGATCACTCCATTCAGAGCGGAACGAGATATATTAAATAATCGGAAAAGTGAACTTAATATATTTATTACGCCTGCTACGCTAATTCATCCGAAAGTAAAGGTTTCTCTTTATTCTTCCTCATATCGCTGGACAAAACGGAATGAATCCAGAGATTCCATGCCATCGATCATATATGCCTCTCCTGCCGGACCGGATATTGAAATGTTGGGAAAAGTAGATGCCTTTAAAAAGCACTTTTCCAGCGTATCCACCATGAAGTCAAACGATGGCTTTACCGATGAGTTTTTGG
>DASVLY010000337.1:0-9870 GCA_036384635.1 Noviherbaspirillum sp.
CATCTTGCGCACCATCCATTGCGGTCCGCCGCCTTCCTCCCCCATCTCATGCGCTTCCATCCAGACGTCGATGATCGTGATGAGCAGGGGCAGATAGATGATGCCGGTATCCTTCAGCACGTCCCAGATGATGCGCGCAAAGGCCCAGCCGTACATCGTCGTAAAGAGTTCCAGGTAACTGTCGAGTCCCATCTCCGCTCCATCAGCCCGGCAAATTGAACGGGAACCCGATCACCACGAACACTTCCACGGCGAGGAAAAGCAACGCCATCCGGTGGCGGGACGCCAGGATGGCCGCTTTGTTGGCCGGGTGTACTTTGCCCTTTTCGTCCAACCAGCCAATGAGGCGCGGCCACTTCAGCCACAGCACAGCAATCAGCGATACATGCAGCGCGATAGCATAGGGCCGGACTTTCCCCAGCGTTGCCTTCAGCGAAGCCAGCCAATCCATGCTTCCCAGCGTGATACTGGCAATGGCCGTCATCGCCCCCAGCCCCAGGAGCAGCACCATGGTCCATGCGGCCGCTTTCATGAATGGCGATCCTTTTCCAGGCCACTTCGCCTCATGATTCGTCCCTTGCTTCATTTCACCCGCCCATCGGTCAGTGGCCTCGGATCCGCCATGGGCTGCGTGCCGGTTGCGGTCGACTGGCTGCGCGTGGAACGATAGGCGTCCAGCAGAGCGGAAGCCGTATTGGAGACGATTTCCTTCCGCACGCGCGACTCGAACAGCAAATCGTCGATATAGCGGTTCAACTCCTCGACTTTTTTACGCGCTTCATTCTGCGCGACGGGGACATTCGCCTCCGGAATGGTCAGGCCGGTGAGAAGCAGGTTGCGCACCGTGAGAGCCTTGTCGATGGTTCTGGCCAGCGCCACTTCTCTCGACAGGCGGGACACCGCAATCGATCGTTCGACCTGCGGCATTTCACGCATCGCGTCGATGACTTCGCGGGAAATGGACACGCCAGGCGCCGACGCCGCATCGAGGTCGGCATATTTGGGAACGCCGGAGGCGACGAGATTGCTCATTTGCGTCAGCGCCGGCCCCTGTTCCGCCTCGAATTTCGGCAACAGGCCAAGTCCCGTCTGGGCGCCTTTCGCCGGGCACGATGCTTCCGAGCAGGTGGCGATCTGGATATCCCCCAGCACATCCGTCGCAAAAGCAGAAGCATCGATTGCGCGTGGAAAGCTGCGCGCCAGCTTGGTTGCATTCGGCCCGGTCGACGTGTACGTGACCGTATCCGAGGCCAGCACGGATTGCCCCATCGTCGTATTGAACCCCGCTGTCACCAGATCCTTGATGACGGTGATTGGTCTCTGGGCAAAGCCGCCTTTCTTCTCGCCGCCAATCCAGGTGAGGCCGTCGCGGCCGTTCAGACTCTCCACGTTCGATTTGGAGGAGACAACGTCACTGCCGGTGTTGGCCTCCACTTTCCAGCTTTCGCCTTTTGCCAGCTTGATCCATTCCTCATACGGATCTCCACCCGACTTGATTTGCGCTTCCATGTCCTCGCACGACTTCAGCGCGGCGGCGATGGAGACCTCCGCCTTCTTGGCATAAGTTTGAAACAGCTCGTATAAGCCAGGCTGCGCGCGCTGCAGGATATACAGGGGAAGCGCGGCAATGCCGGCCTTGACGCCATTGGCGATCGTTGTCCCCAGGCTGGAAAACCCGTTCATCAGGTTTTGGAACGAAATGCCGGCGTCGAATTTTCCGCAGGAATAATTCAGCTTCGCGACACCGCCGAGCCCGAGTTTAAGCGACACAGCAGAGGGATTCGCCGCACGCGATGCCGGATCGCCGCCGCCAATCCGGTAGTACAGGCGCGAATGGCCGCTGGGGATTTGCGTCTGCGCATGCGCCACTGTGCCCGCGATCGCCATGCTGCCCATCATGAAAATTTGAACGAAACGTCTACGGTAATGCACCCTGCACCTCACACGGAACCAAGAAAGATCTGACCTTCCTTCGAGCAACACTCGTACCTTCTCCACATATTCCAGACATAGCCCTCTTCGGATGAGGTATTGCCGTCGCCCCAGCTGGTGATGTTTAAGGAATCATTGGCGCCGAAGGCGGAACAACTGCTTTCCGGATTCGGATAGAGACGCTGCCACATCGTGTTTCCTGGATTGTTCTCGCGGACGGCAGGATCATGGAAATAGCGATAGCCATTGGCCTCGCCTGTGACAATCAACGCGGTATAGATATGCGGCTGACTGTGACGGGTGATGATGTCGCCTACGCGCTGGGCAATGACGGCAGGGCCTTTCACAAGATGTTGCTGGGTGACGTTCCCGTCGCGCGGAAATACGCCTGACCAAGTATTCAGCGGGAAGGAGCCGATTTCCCGAATTCCAGGGATCCAGCTCCCCGGATACAGCATTTCTACCGGCAGCACGCCACGCCATGTCAATGCGTCCAGGTGCGACAAAAAGTACAGGCCGAACGGCTTGGATGCCGGCGGGCAGAAAAATCCCATGCCGCTAAACGACGACATATTGCCGATAGCGGAGGAAAGATTGACGGTGTTCCCCCCCTGTCCGTTTCCACTGGCACCACCGGTGCCCGAATTCGATCCAAACACATTGGAGAGATTCAGCCCCGAGGACATGAGGTTTCCCAGGGATTGGCCTGCGCTGACCGCGTTGGAGAGCATGCCTGGCACCGATCCGATCACAGACGTCACCTTCGATGCCGTATTGGACAAATCGGCCATGCCTTTGGCGTTGTTGACCACGGTGCTTCCCACAGTCGCCGGGACGCTGGCCCATTCGGACATGATGCTTCCGATCGTGGAGGGAAACGTCATCATTTCCGCAGGGGTGGGAACCGCCACCATGGAGGGACCGTCGGTCGACACCGACCCTCCGCTCAACATGGAAGTGATCGTGCTGAGGGGATGCCCGATCGCATCGGCATCCCGGAACAGATGATTGTGCGCTGTCCTGTCGTCGCGAAAGCGCGTACCGGCGGAATCGATGGGCATGCCCAGGATTGCCTGGCCAAAGCCGCTGACGGCTTTCGCTACCGGTCGTCCATAGTCAGTCCATGGATGCATCAACGGGTCGTGATAAACGCTCACCACCGCATCCGGAACAAAATGCGAGATTTTCAGGGAAGTCCTCACCGAGCACTTTATATAAACACATTTCAGCCAGAAGCAGGCGCCGGTCACCCTATAGTTCAGGCACTGGGGCAAGCCTTTTGCCGTATTCGTGAAGATCTCTGCCGTCGTTGTTCCCGCTGCCGCACCGCTGCAGAAGGAAGCCGCCATGGCGATCGCCATGAGTCTGCGCAATACACGTCTTGTCATCGCCTGGCCCTCCCTGCGGATTGTTCATACAGTGCGACAGCCCGGCGAATGTCGGTCACGCCATACACGATGGCCTTGCCGTCGAAGACAACCGCCGGCACCCGGTTCACGCCGTAGTACGACGCGCGTGTGATACCCTCGCCGGCATTCATTGCGCGCTTCTGCAAAGTAGCCCCCATCATGCGCAGGCGGTCTCGCGCGATCTGCGCTGCGCGCTGCGGATCGTTGGGCAAGCCTTGCGACAGCTCATTCTCCAGTTGCTCCAGTCCGTCCACATAGTAGATTTTTACGCCTTCCGTGCCTGTCAGCAGGATGCTGGAGTTGGTGAATACTTCGATCCGCGATGTCATGGGCGGCGGCACCGGCACCTGCGCCATGGCGGCGGAACAGCAGAGAGCGGCGCAGACGGCGGCGCTTGCGCGCTTGGGCAGACGCGCCAACAGCAAATGCATGGTTTTCATCGTTCTTGCAGGTAGGTGAGACACGTTATCCCCGACGAAGCGCGATGCGCCGTGCGATTTCTTGCGCCGCGCCCAGCTCCGTGACGCCGAGTTCCTTCATGATCTTGCGGCGCTCCGCCTTTTCATGTTTTTCCGTCATGGCCAGCGCGATGGGGAGCGCCGGCGGCACATTGCGGAACAAGACCTGGACGGTTTTGCTCAGGATGACGCCTTCGGTGTATTTCGGCGGGCTTTTCGTCGCCGATTCCATCAAGCCGCGCTGCTCGTCCGTCAGGGTGCGGAAGCGCGCCACCTGATCGATTTCCTCCCTGTCCATCGTCAGCAGGAGCCACCATTCGCACATGTTGAGCATGCGGCTCGCCGAGTCGGGGAAGTCTTTCATGTTCTGCGTGAACAGCCAGAACCACGTTCCCAGCTTTCGCCACATCTTGGTGATCTTGACCGCGTAGGGGCAGAGCAACGGGCTGGTGGTGATGATGTGCCCTTCGTCCGTGATGAAAATGATCGGGCGCTCGTCGTACTGCGTACGTTCCGCCAAGGCCTGTGTGTGGTTTAGCAAGCCGACATAGGCGACCGCCAGCGCATCTTCGTACCCTTCCTGGGCGAGCGTGCCGAAGTTGACAATGGTGACGTCGGCATCCGGCCAGGGCTGGCCTTCGCGGTTGAACAGGCGTCCGCGCAAGCCCCGGTCGCAAAACACCATCATGCTTTGCCCCATTTCTTCGGCGCGCGTTCTGCGATCGGCGCCAAGCTCCGGGTCATCCTTCATGTCGATCAGCGCTTGCGCAATATCCTCGGACAGCGGATGGGCATAGCCGGCTGCTTTGCTTGCTTTGGCGGCATTAATGATCGCGCGCGCGATCAAATAGCGGTCTGCGCGCGTCATTTTGGCATTTTCGGCTTCCTCTCCACCGGTGATCATCAGGGTGGCGGTAATCACCATTTCACCCAGGATGTCCCGCTTGTCATCGGCATCCTCGCTTTCCTCCTCTTCCTCTTCCGGAGGGGATTCGACGGCGGCAAAGGTGTCCGTATTGGCCAGCGTGGAAATCACGTCGCTGTCGTTCAGAAGCTTGTGCGCATCGGCAAAAGGCGGCAGCGAGACATCGCTTGCGGTGGAAAGCGTGATGCGGTTGACACTCAACTCATGCGCAAGAAAATGGTCGCCCAGCAAGTCGAAGGAGCCGCCCACTTCCGCAATGATGATCCGGGGCCGGTAGATCGCCATCGTTTGCATGGCCAGCGAGACGCCTGTCGCCGATTTGCCCGCCCCGGTCGGCCCCAGCATGAGAAGGTGCGCATTCTTCTTTCTGTCGTGCTTGTTCAGCGGATCCGCCAGCAGGGGCTCGCCCCCGCGATTCCAGAACCAGAATCCCGGCTTGCCGGTACCGCGCGAACGTCCGTACAGCGGCGCCAATGCGGCGATCTGCGAGGCAAACGCAAACCGGCTGCGTTTGAGTTCCTTCGCATCGAAAACCGGGTCGAAATTCATGGGCAAGCCGCGCACGAACGAGTCAAGCGCCACCACATCATGCCGTGGGTCGACAAATTTCAGGCCGGACGCTTGCAGCTGGGCGTTGACGCCGGCCGTCTTGCGGCGCAGGTCGGCGCGATCCTTGCCGCGCAAATAGAGCGTGACGAACATCGGGAAAAGCTTGTCGTTCTTCGCCATGCGCTCCAGCACCTCATGCGCTTCCTGCGCGGTGTATCGCGCATCGGCGGTTTTTGCCCTGGACGCATCGGCAATTCCCTGCACAAAGTTCCTCACGCGATCCTGGGCGCGGATCACAATGGTCACGCACAGCATGGCGCCCGGCGGCAATCTGTCGAAACGCGCATACAGCTTGTCGTCATACTTGCGCTCGGCGGTAAAGTGGCCGATCTGCGGTTTTTTACGCAGGGATTGCAACGTCAGCGCGCGCATGGGAACGCCATCGAACTCGACGATGCCTTCCTCGCAATCCAGTTTGGGCATGGACAGCTGGAGCTGTTCCGAAAAATCGCGCCCGAATGGCGCATCCTCATCCCCTGGATAAGGACATTTGCGGAGCAAGTCCGCGGCATTCTCGGCAAAGTCGGGGTTGGGATTGAAGAATGGCAGCAGCCATTCATACAAGTCGCGCCCGCCGCAGCGCCGCGCCTGTACGCCGGCCTCCCGCAAGGCGGCCGTGAATCCTTCGCCGACTTGCTTGAGCTGCTCGACCGGATCGAGCACGTCCTTGCCGAAGTCGTACTTGGCGGGAAAGCGGCGATACAAGGTGCAGCGGATACGGCGCACCTGGCCGCGCCATACCGTACCGGTGACCTCTTCGTCGTCGAAGAATCCATCGGGGTTGGACACCGCCTTGATATGGGATTGCATCTCCCGGATATAGGCCTGGGTGTATGCCGAGTTCAGGATTTCCTGCGCGCGAGCCGGGTTCAGCGAGTTCGCTTCGAGGATGTACCGCTTGTACATTTCCTCGAAATGCGTCTCGATATTGCTGTCGTCGTTGGCAAAGATTTGAACGACCCACTCGGCCTCATCGGCCTCGGGTATGGACGACAAGGCGGACTGAATCTGCTCCCTGCGGTTGGCCAGGTAATCCTCGCTGCGCGCTTCCGACGGCGTCGCGGCGATCTCATACAGCAGCGCGCGCGAACGCCCATCCTCCAGGATGAAGGTTCCCGTCGCGGCGTCATACTCCATCCATGGCAGTTGATCCGTGAACGATGGGGGGCGCTGCGATTGCCGCTTGCGCTGTTGTACGGTCATTCCGGGAGATGTTGCAGCAGACGCTTTACGCTGTCGTACTGTCATCCCGGAAACCGTTGCAGCAGACGGTTTTTTGCGCAGAAGCGTGTCGAAGAAACCCAACATGGTCAGTTTCCCTGTGTCTTATTTTGTGACGGAAGAAGTCTTTGCTTCGCACTTGGCGGCGGACGTGGCAATCACTGTTTCCGGCCGCAATTTGGACAGGGAGACTCTTCGTTCCGCCTGTTCGCCCGGCATCGCATACTCGACGGTCTCATACATCGGGAACACGGTGACATAGCCGGGGACCGGATACTTGCCCCTGGATAAGTGCGGCATGACATACATCACCAGGTCCGGGTTGTACAGCCGGGGAAAGCGGTTCTCGATGCTGTCCAATGCCGTTTTCTTGAGCGTGCCGGGGTCGCGGTCTGCCGCCGCGCGCAGTGGAAGACGCTCGCGCACGGCTTGCGCGGAATCGCCCACCTCTTGTTGCATGTGCTGCCGATAGATGTCGACCATCGTCGGCCCTTCTTGCGGCAGGGGCGAGGAACGCGGGCCCGCGACGGAGCAGCCGAGCAGCAGCGCGCTGACGAATGCAACGGCGCTCCTGCCGGCCCGCTTCTGCAAGGGATACGCTGCCGCTGTTTTCATGTGCTTAATCGAGTCCATATCGTGTCGTCCGTTTGCGAGAGGATGCCGTTGCAGGCCCGTTGAGATTTCCATAGTCAAGCTTCCTGCCATTGAACGCCTTATCCAGCTTGATTTCCTGATCGATATGCACAACCACGCGCGCGCCGGCAGCCGTGACAATGGCGTCGAAACTGTTATTCATCCGGCGCATGACCCAGCTGGTGACTTCATCGGCAGCGCCTCCCACCGCCTGACCCAGCGCATAGGAACCCTTGTTTCCTGTCACGCCGCTGGACATCCCCAACCCCGAGTTGACGGTCGACGTCTGGGCGGCGGCGAAGCTGTTCGCGGCCACCGTCAGGCTTTTCAGTCCGATCACGTCGGTCAGGTAACTGGGCGCGTTGGTGACGAATTTGCCGGCGATGCAGGGATTGCCGTAGGCGTCCGAGATGTAGCCGAGCTTGGAAGAGGTGGCGATCGATTGCTTGCCGCCAGAGGTTCCGCCGGCGCCGCCACCGAGCAGCATGCCGCCGTTAGCGCGCTGGCTGACCGTGCGGATGGTTCCGTCATTGAAGATGAACGTCAGGGACTGAATGGCGCCCTCGCTGCACGACAGGGTCATGTCGCCGATAGCGATGCCGGAGACCACGATGCCGGCGATATCGTCGGGAATCTCCTGGCCATTGGCGGCAAGGTTGTCTCTGCCGATCAACAGCTTGAATTGCATGGGGTCTTGCACCCGGCCGTCGACCGGAATGCGCCCGACGATCGCCGTCATGGCCGTGACATTGGCCAGGGTGGCGTTTTCCGGGATGGTGAAATAGGGGACGGCTTCCTTTTGCTGGCCGCCCTGGTCGCCGCTATCCGCCGCATTCGCATTTTTGGATGGGCCGGATGAAGCAGGCGCTTCGCCGGTTGCCAGCAACGAATTCACGTCGCCCGTGGCGGCAGCGCCAGCTGCTGCGCGCGCCTTGACAAGCCCGGTCTTGCCGCTTGCGCCTTCGGCCGGTTTCATCCCAATCGGGACGATCATCCGGTAGCGGCCGGCAGCGCTTGCGGCTGGATTGCCCGCTGCCGGCACTGCCGAGGTGTTGCTGCCTTTGTTGTCGTAGCCCAGCCCTGGCGGGATGTCCGATCCAGTGGCGGCGACCCCTTTACTGAGTGTGCGGACGCTGTCGGCCCCGCCCATGATCGTATCCACGACCGTGGAGGCGGCATCCGTCGATCCGTTGTTTGAAGCGGCTTGTCCCTGACGGCTGGCGTTATTGATTGCCGACGAAAACTCTTCCCGCAACGACGACCGCACACGATCGACAATCGCGTCCTCATTGGCTTGCAAGCGATTGTTGTCGTTTTTCAGTTGCGTGTTTTCATCGGTAATCTGCTGTGTTGCACGCTTTAACTCCTTCACTTCCGAGGTCAGTGTCTTGAGCGTCTCGGTAGGGGAATCCGCATCTGCGGATTTGCCGCTCTTGGGATCCGGCTGCGGTGCGGTGGGCGCCGGAGGCCTGTCCAACGGCTTCGCATTGCCGGGCACATCGCTCTTTGCAAATGCCTTATAGAGGACAAAGCCGACGACACACAGGGCAGTGATCACCAGGACCGGCGTGAGTTTATTTTGACCATTCAATGCCATGCCCTGCTCCTAGCGGGATTCTTCAAAGGTACGCTCGGAGATGAGATAAACCGCCGTGGTATCCTCATCCGATCCCGCCGGACCAAGCCGGCCATGTTGCGCTGCCGCCGCCACCCAGTTGCCGCGTAGTTCCTCCAGATCCAGTTCCACCGGCGTTTTGCTGCGGTTGACGAACTTCATCGCCGTCACGAACAAATCCTGGGAACGCCACGCACCGATAGGCGTGGTCTCGACATCGGCAGGCGGATAAAGGCCACGGACAGGGCGAACGGCCACCTTGACTTGCCGGATACCGGCCACCTGCGGCATCAGGCGGCGCGGTGCGTACAGCATGCGCGATGCATAACGCGCCAATGCGACCATGTCGACTTTCTGGTTGCCTTCCTCGTCGCCGGCAGCGGCGTCCTGATGCTCACGGTCGGCGCTGCCGGCAGCCAAATGGATTTCCATCTCGCTCGACACAATCGCGTCCTTACTCGACTGCAAATCGAGCGGAATCATTTTTCCCGTCGTCAGATCCTCGACGATGGCACGCATCCTGGGGAATGCGGAAAGCGCCGTGATGTAGATCGAGCGATCCATGACGTCGACCGGACGGAACAGGTCGATCTGATCTTCCGGCATGTGAATCGTGACCGGATTGGGGAAATGCAGAATGCGCTCCTTTTCCGGCCGCAACAGAACCCTGACCGGCGACCGTTTGAACAGCACGCGCTCTATCCCTGTGTCAGCAACCACTTCCTCGTCTGTCATTGAAGCAGGCGCACGATAGGCCTCTGCCGGCTTGGCAGTGGGCGGCATCTTGAAAACACGCGCGTGTTGGCGAGCTGTCGCAGTATCAGCGTCAGCGCTGGCCGTCGCATTGGAGACCTCGTTTTTTGGCTTGCCTGAAGCTTGGGCGGCCGGCTGCTGTGCCGGCGCGGCGTCCTCGATCAATCCCTTGCCGTTATCAACTTGCGTCGAACCGGTCAATGCAGACGGTGAAGCAGCGTTTTTGGTCGAGGCGATTTCGACTTGCGCATGGCTGCTGAATGGAAGCACGGCGAGCAAGGCAGCCCCGATCCAGCGCTTGATGCCGGATTCGCC
>DASVLY010000338.1:0-5548 GCA_036384635.1 Noviherbaspirillum sp.
TAGGGTACCGATAAATCCGCCAGTTGCGGGAACACCGTGAGCATGCGCTGCCGTACATGCTCAACAAGGTTGGGCGGCGTCGCGCCGGAAAATGCATCGGCGCCGCCAAACATCAAGCGGTGATCGGCAGTCAGCCGGAAATAATCGAGCACGAAATTGGTGTCCGATACCGCGGCCCGGTATCGGATCAGCGCATCGGCACGGGCTTTATGCATCGGTTCGGTGGCGACGATGTAAGTGCCGACCGGGATGATGCGGCGCATGAGTTCCGGCGCGATCGCGCCGCCGAACTGATCGAGGTAGACATTCCCCGCCAGCACCACGAAACGGCACGCCACTTCGCCTGTAGCAGTTTTCAGCAGCGGATGGCAGCCTCGCTCGACACGGATTACCGCCGAGTTTTCAAACACCTGTACGCCAGCTTCGTGCGCCGCAGCCGCCAGGCCAAGACAATACTTCAACGGATGCAGGTGGCCGGATTGAACGTCGAAGGCGCCAGCGTAGAACTGCCCACTGGCGATCCAGTTGTGCACATCGGCGGCGCCGATCCATCGCATCGAATAGCCGTATGCGCACGCCAGATGCTCCACCCATGCATCGAGCACACGCGCTTTTCTGGCGGTGAGCGCAAACGTCATGTAACCGGGCGTGTAGTCGCATGCGATCCCGTATTTGGCGATGCGCTCCTGCAGCAGTTGCAGCGCATCGACCGAGATATCCCACGCATGGCGCGCCTCGCCGAGCGACAGTTGCCTTTCCATCGCAGCCTGGCCGGCATAGCCAACGATGACCTGCCCGCCATTCCTGCCGGAAGCGCCCCAGCCGACGCGCCGGGCTTCGAGCAGCACGACCGAGTAGCCGCGTGTTGCCAGTTCCAGCGCAGCCGACAATCCTGCATATCCGCCGCCAACCACGCCGACATCCGCATCGATGCGCCCCTCAAGAGCAGGTGCCGGCGGCGGGCGCGTCACGCTGGCTTCATAGTACGAATTCTCGTTCAGCCCGGAGTCTTTTTTCAGCAGCACGGGGAGTCCCCGAAATGATTGCGATGAGCGCTGCGTATCGATGTTGTTACGTCACACGGATATTCTTGAATTGCCAGGGATCTTCCTGGTCGATGTCCTCGCCAAACAGCCTTCTTCTGCCATGCAGCGGATTCCAATGGCCATACACGCCGACGACTTCGCCCAGATACGGTTTGGCGATATGCATGATGGCTTCATGGTCGAGGTCGTCCGGTTCGACGATGCCGGCATGCGGATTATGCAATGCCCACACCATGCCGGCCAGAACACCGGCGACCACTTGCAGGCTGGTCGCGTTGTTAAAAGGGACGAGTTCGCGCGCCTGCTCAATGGTCAGGCGCGAGCCGTACCAATAGACGCCTCGGGCATTGCCCATCAACAGCACGCCCAGCTCATCCATGCCCGACACCACCTCATCGCGGATGATGCGCTTGTCCGCCTGCGCCCGCCAGCTCCTGCCCGCCAGTTCATGCAGCGACAGCACCGCATCATCACAAGGGTGGTAGGCATAGTGCACAGTCGGACGGTAGACCAGCTTGCCGTCCTTTTTCAGCGTCAGATGGTCGGCGATTGAAATCGATTCGCTGTGCGTGATCAGAAAACCATGGTAGGCGCCTTCAAGCGGCGTCCAGCTCCGCACGCGGGTGGTCGCGCCGGGACGGTTCAGGTAGATCGCCGCATCGCAGCCGAACGTATGCCGCGCCGCATCGTCCGGCCAGTGGCGCTCATGCGTTCCCCACCCCAGTTCCGCCGGCTGCAGACCTTCGGCGATGAAGCCGGGCGCCGACCAGGTATTGATGAATTCGCCGCGCTTCTTGCGCCGCGCGGTGATTTGCGTATCGCGCTCGGCAATATGGATCGCGCGGATTCCAAGTTGATGGGCAAGCGCTGCCCAGTCCTGGTGACGCACGGGACAAATCGCAGCCATCCCGTTATCGGCAGCCATTTGCAACAGCGCCTGCTTGACGAAAATCGAAGCCAGACCCGGATTGGCGCCGAGCGTAAGAATGGCGGTCGGCCCTGTACGCTCCCCGCGCCGCAACGCCAGCACCTCTTCGCGCAGTGCATAATTGGAGCGTTGCGATGCCGACAGCGAAGTATCGAAATAGCCGCCGTCCCACGGTTCGATGCAAGTATCGAGATAAAGTGCGCCGCAACGCCGGCACAACTCGATCAACGCGCGACTGCAGACATCCACCGACAGATTCAACAGGAAATCGCCTTCACCCAGGTAAGGTTCCAATACAGTCCGGTAGTTATCCATGCTCAATGGCAAAATCTTGAGCGCGACGCGAAATTCATGTGCGATCTCAATCCCGTCTGCATCGGCCGAAATGATGGTGAGTTGCTCCGGATGCATGTCGATGTGACGCAACAGCAACGGCAGAATGGCCTGCCCGATGCTGCCGAAACCTACCATGACCAGCCGTCCATGAAAATTCGCGTGTTTGGTCTGCACTTCTCTCTCGTCTTAGGGCGCGCGCAGGGATAAGTTGTGCAATTTGGCGACGCATAGCCAGATGCGATGCAAGGCGTGCGGTGCGCCGGCTGTGGACAGCAAAATTGTGCAACTTATCCGTGCTTGTTCGCGGACCCTTACAGCCTCTGCTTTTCGCATCTCAGGCCGCAGCGTCGAAGTTGTTTACCAGGTTCAATAGCGATGAAGACAAGATCGGGCCGCGGCATGTAGTAATTCATATTGGACATGCAAAAGCCGATGCGGTTGCAATCATCGAAGACGGCAACGGCATCGGCGCGACTAAGGGCCTGTGCAGGAATAAGTTGTGCAATTTGGCGGGCCATAGCGGGATGCGATGCAAGGCGGACGGCGTGCCGGCTTATGTCCAGAAAAATTGTGCAACTTATTCCTGCACAGGCCCTAAGATCTAAGCGGCCGTCTTGATCTTCTTTTCCGCGCTTGCTTCCTGCACCAGCGAAGCCACCCAGCATTTCAGCTTCGCGCGCAGAGACGGAATACGCTCTGGATTATTGCCCGCAGATTCAACCGCTGCGGGATCGAACGCTCCAGAGTCCGGCACGTTCTGCCACCAGAGCTCGACATACTGCTCAACCTCCGCACGCTCACCCTCGATATCGAATGTAAACAGCTCGGTGCCGCCATCTGCAGGCAGTTGTACCCAGCCGATGCGCACGCTGTCGCGATAAATTGATGCCGTGACGCCTGAGCCGTCGAGGCCGCGAATACGCCTGATGTTTTTCAATGAATACACTTCTGCCTTTCCATTCCATCCAGTGTTACATCGGAATCAAGGATTCGGAATTGCAACATTAGACAGTGAATGGATTGCTAGTTCCCGCCAGACATCATTGAATTAAGATGCCTCTTCCGACTTGCCGCCGTCTGCATTGGGCCAGAGCAAAGACAGCACTGCGGAGGTAAGCAGAGCGGCATTGATATCGATGAACCAATCCATGAAACTGGCGGTGCGGTAGCTGAAAAAACTTTGCACATATTCGTCGAGCGCTCCCATTGCAGCCACGATAAGCACCGCTTTGCACGCCTTGCTCCAGACACGGCCGTCGACGCCGCAAAACAGCAGCAATGCAATCAGGCTATACGTCAGCAAATGCAGCCACAAACCCGGTGCAAGCTCTCCCAGTTCGGCACGCGCGCCGGGAATGGAGCCGCATACCAAAACCGCAAGGTAGAGCAGGAAGGCGGCGCGCAATTCCAGCTTGCGATATTGCCCATCACGGGTCAGGAGTGTGACGAATGACTGCATGATGAAAAACCGGATAAAAGGTCGACCGTGTTATTGATGCAGGTGATATTAATACCCGTTTGAATTCGGTATTGGATATTTATCAACAAACATGCCCCTCGGAAGGCCAACCGGTGGCAGCCACTCTCAGTTTTCCGGAAATCCTTCGGTTTTTATCCGAGATAAGGTAATATCCACTCGCAGTATAAAAAATCCATTTCAGGATAGAGAAAGAGAGACAACAGCCCGTGCGCCACAAGCGTGTCGGGCTTTTTTATTGCCAGAACACAGCAGTTATACATTTTTTGCATAACTGTTATTTGAACAATAAAGCAGAATTATTTGCTGCATTGCGATAAGATGATTCTGTCTCCTCCAACTCTCCTTGAATTGGATTTGAACCCGCAAGCCGAAAGGCCTGCGGGTTTTTTTTCATCTGTTTGACGTCAAGCGGCGTGCGATGATTCTCAAGTCCGTTCCAAGCTGTTGAACGCTATGAAATTCGAGCGGCAAGCCATCTTCCAGGCGGGTAAGCGCATTAAGGGTGGCCAGCTCCCGCCCCGGGCCGAGAATCAACGGCGCCATGTAATACAAAAACTCATCCACCAGTCCGGCGCGCACAAAGGCCCCGTTCAATTCCTGGCCCGCTTCGATATGCAGTTCGTTAATGCCACGCCGCCCCAAATCGTGCAACAGCGCTGACAAGTCGACACGCTTGTCTGTCTCAGGCAATTGCGCCACTTCTGCTTCCACCGCTTCAAGCGCAGCACGCCGCTCGGCATCGGGCTGAGTGCAATAGATCAGGACTTGTCCTGGCGGTTTCAGGATTGCTGCTGTGGGCGGGGTACGCAACCGCGAATCGAGAATCGCACGTAACGGCTGATGCGGCGTGTTGACGTGTCGCACATCAAGTCGCGGATTGTCGCCCAATACCGTGCCGATCCCGGTAAGCACGGCACCGGCGCGCTTGCGCCACGCATGGCCATCGATGCGCGCAGCTTCGCCCGTGATCCACTGGCTGACACCGTTTTGCAACGCAGTCTTGCCGTCAAGCGAGGCGGCGGCCTTTAAGCGTACCCAAGGGCGGCCGCGCTGCATGCGTGAAAAAAAACCGATATTCAGTTCATATGCTGCTGTTGGCAAAGGGCCTGGCGGCAATTCGATCACGTCAATGCCGGCTTGACGCAAACGCGCTGCTCCTTGGCCTGATACCTGGGGATTGGTATCGGGCAGCGCGATCACCACCCGTCCGACCTTGGCATTTACCAGCGCATCGCAACAAGGTGGTGTGCGTCCATGATGGGCGCAGGGTTCGAGCGTGACATAGACGGTGGCGCCAACCACTGATTCGCCTCGCGCAGCAGCATCGCGCAACGCCATCACTTCGGCATGCGGACCTCCCGCCTGCTGTGTATGACCACTGCCGATCACGCGCCCTGCGGCATCGGCGATCACGCAACCGACACGCGGGTTCGGCTCGGTCAGTCCAATGGCGCTCGTGGCCAGCACAAGCGCTTGCCCCATGAAAGTATCCACTGCGTCAGTAGTAAGTGCTGCAGGCTTCATATCGGAGCATTCACGGCAAATCGATGGTGTGATTTGAGTGCAATACCTTGGGTCCAGATATTTGCGATTGGATTCGGAAAGGAAAACGCCGGTTGGCACTTGTTATCCGGTTCAGTTCCACTCCTTTGCTTATTGCCGGTTTTTTTATGAGAAAGGATGGCGCGGCTGGCGGGGATCGAACCCACGACCCTTGGCTTCGGAGGCCAATACTCTATCCACTGAGCTACAGCCGCG
>DASVLY010000339.1:0-3164 GCA_036384635.1 Noviherbaspirillum sp.
AGCAGGCAAGCCATTCGCAATGCCAACGATGCCGCGTCGCTCCTGCAGACCGCCGACGGAGCGCTCGCCAATACCGCCGACATATTGCAGCGCATACGGCAGCTCGCGGTACAGGCCAACGATGGCGCGCTCAGCGCCAGCGACCGGCAGTCGCTGCAGCAGGAGGTGGCGCAAAACCTTGCCGAACTCGACCGGATCGCGCAGCAGACCGAGTTCAACGGCGAAAAGGTGTTTTCGCAGAATGGCGGCAGCATCGGCGGCGGCGACCCGAACAAGACGGCCGTCCTCGACGGCCTGAAGCACGGCTGGCTGGAGGATGCGGAGGAGCGCATCAAGACCTATTACGGCATCGTCGGCGACGGCGCGCTGACGATGGACATCAATCTCAACTTCACCGACGGCGCGGGCGGCGCGCTCGCATCCGTCAGCACAACTTCAGTCGGCGGCAATGGGCAATGGCAGAACATCACGCTCAATATCGACATGGCGGACTTCACGCCGCCCAACCTGCCCGACGGCGGAAATGCGCCGGTCTACAATGACCGCATCATTGCGCACGAGATGGTGCATGCGGAGATGTCGCGCTCGATGAATTTCGCCGCGCTGCCCACCTGGTTCAAGGAAGGGACTGCCGAATTCATTCATGGCGGCAAGGAGCGCGTCACTGGCGATGTGG
The DNA here is from genome assembly GCA_036384635.1 of Noviherbaspirillum sp. Taxonomy (GTDB): domain Bacteria; phylum Pseudomonadota; class Gammaproteobacteria; order Burkholderiales; family Burkholderiaceae_D; genus Noviherbaspirillum. Next base: position 677 of record DASVLY010000339.1, read on the forward strand.
GGGCTGCCGGCAGCGCGGCGGCCCTGGTTGCCGGCGCCGACATCAGCGCCTGGGCCAACGACAGCGCACATTACTCCACGGGGTATTCGGCGGTACGCTATCTGCACGACAGATTGAAGACCATCAGCGGCGGCGGCATCAAGGACCTGATGACCTATCTCACGCAAAACCCGGCGGCGACACTCGATACTGCATTGAATGCGGTGACAGGCGGGGTATACGCGAACACTGCGGCGTTCGAGGCGGACTGGAACGCCAATGGCGCCAACTATATCAATTCCTCCGTGCTGGTCGCCGGCAGCGACACCGGCGCCATCGGAGGCAAGGATGCAGATGGCGGAGCGGCCATAACTGCCCAGACAGTCATCCCCGATATCGCCAGCAAGAGTCCCGACCAGGCGCTCGATGGTTTCAAGCTCAACTATCCTGCCTTGGGCAGCGGAGGCAATTCGGCCAAAACGTTCACGTTTCTGGTCGGCACCAGCGCCGACCAGACCATCAGCGCCGATATGCACGCGGTCGAAGCGCATGGACTTGGTATTGACGACATCAACCTCGCCACCAAACCCACCTTTGCGATCGACCATATCGACCAGGCGATCGATTTCGTCAGCCAGCAGAGAGCGGCCATCGGCGCATCGTTGAGCCGGCTGGATTATGCGGCAAAGGGACTATCGGTCGACGCGGAAAACCTGTCCACCGCACGTTCGCGCATCATGGATGCGGACTACGCCGAGGAGACGTCGCGGCTGACGCGGCAGCAAATTCTGACGCAATCGGCTACTGCCATCGTGGCGCAAGCCAATGCCGCTCCGCAGTTGGCGCTTACGCTGTTGCATTCCGTTGCAGGGGGATGACAAGGGGCGAGCGCCCTTACTCCGTTCCTAAATACACATACCGGAAAACAAAAATTGCCGCGATGATCCACACGATCGCCGACACTTCTTTCGCGCGGCCGGTAAACAGTTTCAGACCCGCATACGAGATGAAACCGAAGGCCACGCCGTTGGCGATCGAGTAGGTGAAAGGCATCATCAGCGCGGTAATGACGGCGGGCACGCTTTCGGTGGTGTCCTCCCAGGCGACATCGGCCAGTTCCCGCAGCATCAGGCAGGACACATAGAACAGTGCCGGCGCCGTCGCATAGGCAGGAACCGCGCCTGCCAGCGGCGCAATAAACAGGCAAGCCAGAAACAGCACCGCCACCGCGATGGCGGTCAGGCCGGTTCGCCCGCCCGCCTGCACGCCGGACGCGCTCTCGATGTATGCGGTAGTGCTCGATGTGCCGAGGAAGGCGCCGGCCACGATTGCGCTGCTGTCGGCCAGCAGCGCCTTGTTCAGGCGATCCATCCTGCCTTCCTTGAGCAGGCCGGCGCGGTTGGCTACACCAATCAACGTGCCGGTCGCATCGAACAGTTCGACCAGGAAAAATGCCAGCACCACGTTCAGAATGCCCGCCGACAGTGCGGCGGAAATATCGAGCTTGAACAGAGTCGGCGCGATCGACGGCGGCATCGACACGATGCCGCCGAATTGGTTGCCGCCGAAGAAAAAACTTAGAACGGTGACGGCCATGATGCCGATCAGGATCGCTCCTTTCACCTTCAGCCGGTCGAGCGTGACGATCACGAAGAAGCCGGCGATGGCCAGCAGCGCCGGTGCCTTGTGCAGATTACCCAGCGTGATGTAGGTGGCCGGATGGGCAGTGATGATGCCGGCATTCTTCAGCGAGATGATCGCCAGGAACAAGCCGATGCCGGCGGTGATTGCGGTGCGGATCGAATGCGGTATGCCGTTGACGATCATCTCGCGTATGCGCAGCACGCTGATTGCCATGAATAACAGACCGGAAATGCACACCGCGCCCAGCGCCGCCTCCCAGGTAAAACCCATGCCCTTGACGACGCCGTACGCGAAGTACGCATTCAAACCCATGCCCGGCGCCAGCGCGATCGGATAGTTCGCATACAAGCCCATGATCAGCGTGCCGATCGCCGCCGCCACGCAGGTGGCGACGAACACCGCATCCTTCGGCATGCCTGCATCGCCGAGAATGGAAGGGTTCACGAAGATGATGTATGCCATCGTCAGGAACGTGGTGAGGCCGGCCACCAGTTCGGTGCGCACATCCGTTCCCTGCGCTTTCAGGTTGAAAACCCGCTCCATCCAACTCATTTATCTTCTCCCGGTTTCGTTGCGATCAATGTCAGGCAAGGGACGCCGGCAAAAATCATGCAAGCCGGATACCCGTGTGCAGTCATGTTCTGCAGAACATCAGTCTATAGACAGGGCGCGTCCGGTAACAACCCTATCCGTGTTTAATAAGCGGCGCAGTTGTCCGAAGCGGCCTTGTTTTTACGATGGAAATGAATGCATGCCATGCTGAAACCCGCATGAACAAAGGAGAATATCGGATATACTGTGTTTATAAACAGTATATGGATAGGATCGTCAAAAGGAGATCAGCCATGTTAAAGACGGGTACCTG
>DASVLY010000340.1:0-6718 GCA_036384635.1 Noviherbaspirillum sp.
TGCCGGCGGTTGTGCGGCGATCGGCTTGCTTGGAAGGCCATTCTTTTCATCGCCGAGGGAATGATAGTTTTGTTCGAGCCATTCTATGGTGGCGCGGACGTTTGCCGGCTCCCTTGTCGTATCGAATAAAGGCGGATTGCCTTGGGATGTGGAAGCTGAATTTATCAATTTCCTTAAATTAAGCTCCATGAAAGTAGGAACTCTTTTGTCTTTATGCCGCATAACGGACGTATCGCCGGGGACAGAGGGAGGCGGCGTGTTGGTTGCGGTCTGTTCAGACCTGGAATCGCCAACAACATTGGTTGTGGGATTGAAACAAAAACAACTGGATAATTTCATGATTTTCAATAAACTGAATAACTAATTGCTCAGTGGAAAACTTATTTCCGTGAGTCACTAATTAGTGATTCTCAATACCTCGCAGTTCCTTGCGGAAAGGAAATTTGCAAATCATGTGTAGAACTCATTTCATAAATAGGAGGACCCTCCCTCCTATTTATGAAATGAGTTCTGGAAGGATGGAAGAATCGAGAACTGCTTCCTCGGTGCGCAGCAAGCTTCTGCCTTCAGGCGTGCGATTCGCACAACTTATACTGGCTACACCAGCCCCAGTATCCGTCCGATTTCCGCAATATATGGACTATCTTTTAACACTTCGCCCTCGACTCTTGCCGTCACGTTCTCAAGCGCATGGCGAATCGTGTGCAGCCGTTCTGCGACTCTTTCGTTCGTTTCATCGGGGGAGGAAAGCACATGTTTGAGCGCTTCGATTTCCTCTCTGAGACTTTGCACATACGGAATGTCCGACGGCGCTTTCGCCAACTCCTGTTCCAGTTCGGAGACGAGATGGCTGATGCGCTCCAGGCTGAATTCCGGATGCCGGGCGATCCGGGAGGGCGGTTGCTGATGGGGGGGAGTAGTCATGATGTAGGCCGTTCTCGCGCCGCAATCCGGACGTGCGGTTGGATCGGACTATCGTGATCTTGTTCCCGCCCATGTCGAAAACATGGCATCTCCTGCGCGGGCTCTTAGAGCGGTTTGATGGTCAGTGCAGGGGAACCAAGGTCGGGCCGAGGAGCGCACGCGTACAAGTGGTACGCCGAGCACCGCAGGCCCGAGATTGGTCCACTGCACTGATCAGCAAACCGCTCTAGTCGCTCAAATCAAGGACAAGTCAGGTGATCGATGGCATAGAAGCCCGGCTTCGTTTCCTTCAACGTGGTCGTGATAAAGATATTATCCAGCCCCATCTTCATGTTCGATCCGTTCGCCAGCGCGTATCCGCCCGAATCGTGCGCGCGACCGGCGCTGACATGCGCAAAGTTCGATGCCGTAAAGCAGGCAGTGGCGGCGGACGTGGTGGCGATGACCTCGTTCGAGTCGGCGCTCGGCGTGCCCGCACTGTTCTGCGACTGAACGACGAAGGAATAGGCAGTGCCGGGCTTGAGGCCGCCAACTGTATAGGACGTTGTCGTGATGAGGCTGGAATTGGCCTTCATGTACTGACTGCCGGAGCCCTGGGGGCGGTACCGGAGTCCGTTCTTCTTCGCATAGTTCGGATCGTCGTAACCCCACCAGTCCCAGCAACCGTTCGGATTGCCGTTGCCGTTCGTCGTTTGCGGATATAGCACGACGATATTGTTGGTATCGGCCCAGCGGTTGTACCCGGCGTTGTCGACGAAGGTACGGCCGAAGCGCACCATGCCGCCGCCGCCGAAATATTGATAGCTCGGGTACTGCTTGCAGCCATGGAAAGCGATATGCAGTTTGCAGGCAACGCCGTTTTTGCAGCTTTCAGGTACATATATTCAGCCGCTGTTGGCCATGCTGTGGCTGTTCGGATTGGGGATGAACTGACTCTGGTCGAATTCGGTGAACGTTCCTTTGAGCGTGCCGGTGTTCGGCGGATTCAGATTGCCGTAGATCCATTTCAACAACTCCCCCGCCCCGTCGTAGGCGCAATTGTTGATATAAGGATCTGCGGTGGAGGAGCAGGAGTTGCCGAACGAATCGGTCGGCACCGCATGGCCGGCGGCCACGTCATTCTTGTAGAAAATGTTGTTGTTGCCGATGTAGTGCTGATAATAACGTTGCAGATCGTTCTCGACCGACTGCTTCACGACGGAATCCTGCGTACCGGAAAACAGCCAGATGCGCTGCCCTTGCAGATTGCTCGTCGCATCGATGGCGCCGGCTTGCGCATTCTGGTCGGTGATGCGGATCAGATCGTTGACGTTGATCGGCGAACTCGCCGCCATGCATTTGTTTTGCGCGGTCTGCAGGTCATCCTTCGCGCAATAATACGGACCGCCGGCCATGACGCCGACGCCTTTGATCAGCGAGGAATACGCGACGCCATACTGTACTGCCATGAATGCGCCTGATGACAGGCCGGAAACCGATGTCTGGGTGATGTCGATGTTATAGGCCGGCAGTGGAACGATGTCGGCATGGGCGGATATCGGCGCCGCTGTCCAGAGCAGCAGGGCAAGCAGGCGGCAACGCGTAAGGCGGAACACACAGCATGGAAAGCTCCAGGGAAGGGGGGGGGGCGGCGAATTTTCAACGTGAACAACGCGGGAACTGAAAGGATCCACACGTTACTTATGTTTATGTTGCAGTGTATGGCATCAGCCTGCTTTGTGTCGCGTCAAGCGCGCAACTTGTTGCCTTGAAGAAAAAATAGCGGTTTTTTTTATGGTGAAAAGAGTCTTATAACCTTTTATAGGATGACTACAGATGAGCTTTCCTTGTACTGGATGTGGACTTTGCTGCAAGCACGTCAATCGTCAACCGTTCACGAAGTGGCTTGACCGGGGAGACGGTACCTGTATCAATTTTGATGACGCCACGGCGCGTTGCACAATCTACGAAAACCGGCCGGATATCTGCCGCGTAGATGACTCATATCCGCGCTATTTCTCGGAGGTGACCCTCATGCAGTATTACAAAGCGAATGCAGAGGTATGCAATGCATTGCAGGTCGAGCATGGAGTACCAAGCGATTACAGAGTAACAATCAAAGAGGAAGAATAAAGACGCTGCCGACAGAGGAATCAGAGGGCCGGGTTCAACACCGTCTTTTCGACGCTGTACAAATCTTCGGCACGGACCACGACGGCTGAAATATTGTCCCGTCCGCCATGATCGAGCGCCAGATCGACCAATGCTTCCGACGCTTGCCGGCAATTGCGGGTGAGCAGGATGTATTGCATCTCCTGCTCACTCACTTCATTACTGAGGCCGTCGCTGCATAGCAGGAACATGTCGCCGTCGCCGACGTCCAGCGTTTCTTCATCCAGTTCCAAGGTGTCCGAGGCACCGACCGCGCGCGTGATGATGTTGCGCGGCAGCATCAGGAGTGCTTCTTCGAGGGAAAAAGCGCCCCTTGCCTTGAGTTCTTCGATTTGGCTGTGATCACGGGTGAGCAGCTTCAACGCACTGTCGCGGTACAGGTAAATCCGGCTGTCCCCGGCCCACAGGCAGCAACACCGGCGCTCATGGGCGAGCAGGACGGCCACCGTGCTGCCGATGACCGGCACATCGCGCATTTGCGCTTCGGTGCGTAGCTGTTGGTTGACGTGCTGCAGCCGGTTTCGCACTTCGGCCGCGAACTGCCCAAGACTGGCTGGCGGGCCGGTAGCGTTCAATGCCTCGATCAGTCTGCTGCTGGCAAGTTCTCCGAACGCATGGCCACCCATGCCGTCGGCCACCGCCCATATTCCTTGCTCCGGCTTGTCGAGGCAGGCATCCTCGTTGTTCAGCCGCACCAGTCCTGCATGAGAACAGGAGGCCGATGTCCATTGAAATTGCGCTTCGCTCGTCACACGAAAGCCTTTGGAGTTTTAGGGTTTGCGCAGAAATAAGTTGGACAGTTTGGCTGTCCATCGCCGGCCGCTGCTGTGTTGCGCGCTGCACGCCTTGCATCGCATCCGGCTATGGAATTGCACAACTTATTTCTGCGCAGACCCTTAGGTTTTTTAATATTACTTAGTGCTTGCTGTTTCTGCTTTGTTCATCAAGATTGACGTTGATGTTCGAATTGGCGCCGGTATTGTTGATATCGACCAACTGAATCTGATTGATCATCTGATCCGCATAGTTGTTGATCTGATAGAAGTTGATGGCCGGAGTGGCGCTCGGGGCGCCGGCAACAAAAGGCCTTATCCATCCAAACACCCAAGGAGCGCCATCTCCGCCGCGAATGACCGACATCGCTTCACGGTCCAGAGCGCGGTTGATACGGAGGTCTTTGATCGTGATGGTCGACATCGTGCTTCTCCTCTGGACGGTGGAGGCGTTCAACGTCTCCACCGGATTTGTTGATCAGCCGAAGTTGATGGTGTTGGCGCCAGTCTGGTGCGGTTTCACTGTCGAGGTAATGCCGGACGCAAAGGCGACATTGTTGCCGTTGTTGACCAGCGTGTTTTGGCTCTGGTTCAACGATTGTGAAAGATCGAAATTGAAGTCGTTCTTCATGACATCGAACTCCGGCTTCCAATACGAAGACTTGGAGTACGAAGAGGAGTCCATGCCGCCTTGCACGGCAGCCATAGCGTTGCGGTCGAGTTCTGCGGTAACGGGCAGGTCTTTGATGAGCAGGGTATTCATGTCAGGTTCTCCTGAAAAGTTAGTTGGGAACAGAGGCGAGTGTTGTGTTGCACTCGACAGCACTACAGCAGGGAGTGTGCCAGTAGCGGTGCAGTGCCCGCTCGGCGTGTGTAAGTCTTTGACGGATAAGAATAAAAAGGCGGGTGTGGAGCGGTGTGGCGGATGCTCGTTGCACTTGAGCAGACGCTGGGTGATCGGATTTGACCAACATATTGCTGCATGTTGTTGGTCCATTAGCGACATATTGATTTGGAGGAGGGCGCAGGAATAAATTGCACAACTTATTCTTGCGCGCCCCTTGATGCTGGCCTATCGGTCACCAGATGACCTAAACCAACAGTTCATAACATCCTCTAGAATTCTTCCCAATCGCCACCTGAAGATGCCAGCGTACGAGCGCACTCTGCCTTGGCAGGCGGTTGTGCCGTTGCAAGCGACGTCGCGGGACTCCGTTTGGGTTTTGCAGCCAATGGCGTGACACGACGAACAGGAGTCGCTAAAGAAGCCTTCCTTGGCGCAGCACCCGCAGATCCTGATGCGCTTTGCATGCTATTCAGTTTGAAGACACTGACTAGTTGGGCCAGATTGCCGGCCTGGTCTTGCATGGACTGCGCAGCGGCAGCCGCTTCCTCGACAAGCGAAGCATTCTGCTGCGTAGTTTCGTCCATTTGCGCAATAGCCGTATTGATCTGTTCAATGCCTGAAATCTGCTCGGCACTGGCCGCTGTGATCTCGCCGATGACATCGGTCACACGCTTGACGCTCTCGACTATTTCATACATCGTGGCGCCGGCCTGATTGACCAGCCTGCTGCCGCTTTCCACATTTTCAACCGAGTTATCGATCAGCGCCTTGATTTCCTTTGCGGCTGTGGCCGAGCGCTGCGCCAGATTGCGTACCTCGGCCGCAACGACGGCAAAGCCGCGTCCCTGTTCGCCGGCGCGGGCGGCTTCGACGGCCGCATTGAGTGCGAGGATGTTGGTCTGGAACGCGATACCGTCGATGACGCCGATAATGTCGACGATTTTCCTGGCCGATTCATTGATGGAATCCATTGTGGCTACCACTTCAGAAACGACATTCCCTCCTTTGCTTGCCACATCCGAGGCGGATCGTGCCAGCGTATTGGCTTGACGTGCGTTGTCGGCATTTTGTTTGACCGTGGATGTCAGCTCTTCCATCGAAGAGGCTGTTTCCTCCAGTGAGCTGGCCTGCTGCTCGGTTCGCGATGAGAGATCCATATTGCCCGACGCGATCTGGTTCGATGCAGTGGCGATCGTGTCCGTGCCGGAGCGGACTTCGCTGACAATGTTGACGAGACTCTCGTTCATCTTCTTCAAGGCGAGAAGGAGCTGACCTGCCTCATCTGTGCGGCTTACCTCGATGCGGCTGGTCAAATCACCCGACGCGACCGTTTCCGCAATCGCCACGGCTTCGCCGATCGGTGTCGTGATCGATTTGCTCACCCACCATGCCATCCATGCGCCAAGTACTAATGCGCCGGCCAGGGAGCCGATGAGGACGGTCACTGCCATTGCATAGTCATGATTCATTTCTGCAACGGCTTCCTCGTTTTGCTTTTCAAGAATTTGAATGTAGGAATCGATCAAATCGAACCATTTTCGCTGTGACTCCCCGACCTTTGTACGGAGAGCCTCCTTTGCATCGTCGAGTTTGCCGGCATTGACCAGCGAGATGAAGTTGTTGAACTCCGGCTTCATCGTTTCTCGTTGCGCCTTCATATCGGACATTGCTTTTCTGGTTTCTTCGCTACGCAGCAACGGTATGGACTTCTCGATAGCGTCGTCCACTTGTTTGCGCGCGTTCTCGATCTGGCGCATTTGCAGGCTTTGCATTTCCTTATCGGGATAGATCAGGTAATCGCGGACAGCACGCGCCACAATGTTGAGATTCAAACGCATGTCATTCGCCAACTTCATCTTGACGTTACGCTCGTGAACGATCACATCGGCATGCTGCTTGGTCTGCGAAAGACTTGACCATCCTGTGAACGCAACAATAATCAAGAATAGAAAGACCACCGCAAATCCGCTTGCTAAACGAAAGCCAATTTTCAAATTCGCGAAACTCATAGGTGTTTCCCCGG
>DASVLY010000341.1:0-4145 GCA_036384635.1 Noviherbaspirillum sp.
CACGAGAAAATCATCAATGAGTCATTTTGTTCAAGTTATTTTTGCTTAACGCCTTAGTCTCGCAAGCGAGGCGGATGAAACGGTCGTCGAGTTGCTGCCATACCTCATCGACGACCGGCTTGGCGACCGCCAGATACCGGACCAAACAGCTTCGATGAAGACGTAGCGCCAAAAAAGATCAAGAGCTTTCTTATCGATCTCTTCCTTCGGCCTTCAAAGTAATACCAGGTGTGCTTCTGCAAATAGATTTGGGGGGGATTGGAAGAACGTTTGTCTCATCTCCATTCTCGTTTTTGGCACAGGTACGTGTGCGGTTTCGGTTTTTATTGAAGCTCTATCCAAACGTAATTCACCGCTCAGAATATTTTTAACTGTACTTTTTGCCGCATAACTATTTCCTTCACTCTAGTCACATGCAGTCAAATTCCTTTGACAAAAATCAATGTTCACGCGGCAAGTTGACGATGGTTACAAATTCCGCCGGAAAACTTCACTTTTCAAATTTTTCAAATGTTTTTCGTTTTTCCATGGACTAAGTTTCAAGAACTTATATGGAGCGGCATCAAAGGCACTGTCCTGTTGTCATGCCATTTGCCGCGCCATTTCATGCGCCTCATCAAACGGAATTGCCGGGTTCCTTTCGAGCCTGATGCATGCACTAAACTGCCGACATGGAGAGGGTCGCCGCATGCAGATGCATCAAGTCACCGCCGCCAAGGAAATTCTTTTTACGTTCACCCGTTCCCTGCTCGACGGCGTTCTGTTCGATCTGGATGGTGTCGTCACTAACACGGCCACCGTCCATGCACGGGCATGGAAAACCATGTTCGACGACTTTCTTCAGCAATGGACGAAGCGCACCGGCCCCCCACAATCCGCCTTTGACATCGTGCATGATTACGCGCGCTATGTTGACGGCTTGCCGCGGCTGGAGGGTGCAGCACGTTTTCTGGCATCGCGCGGAATAACCTTGCCGCAAGGTCTGGCTTCCGATCCGCCCGGCACGCGCACCATCGCCGCACTGGCCAACTGGAAAAACGCACTACTCCTTGAGCTGATCCGCCGGCATGGCGTCGATGTGTACCCAACGACCGTCTCCCTGCTCCGGGACTTGCGCCACGGCGGCTACCGCATCGCCGTTGTTTCTTCCAGCGCCAACTGCCTCGCCATCCTGGAGTCGGCGGGATTGCTCGACGTGTTCGATGCCCGTGTCGACGGTCTTGACCTGGCGCGCCAACGGTTGCGCGGCAAACCCGCGCCGGATGCTTTTCTCGAAGCGGCGCGTCGGCTGGATGTCGCTCCGCCGCGCGCTGCCGTAGTGGAAGATGCAGTCGCCGGTGTGCAAGCCGGCCATGCCGGCGGTTTTGGCGTCGTGATCGGCGTCGACCGCCTGGGACAAGCCGATGCGCTGACGCAAGCTGGCGCCACCGTGGTCGTACAAGACCTGGCGCAGACCGCTGCGAGGACGATATGAGTGACAGTCCCGACAGCATGCGGCAGGTTGCGATGCCTGAATCCGGCGCAGCCGAGGCTGCTCTTCCCGGCGAATTCATTCCAACCGATGATCCGTTGTGGCTGATGATCGACGGCGAATTCACGCCGGCACGCGAGCATGAGTTCGAGTCCTTGTTTTGCGTTTCCAATGGCTACCTTGGCAACCGCGGAGCGCTGCCGATCGGCACCGCGCTGTCGGCGCCCACCCTCTTCCTGGCTGGCGTATTCGACGTCATCGCGCCTTCGTCCCTGCCGGAACTCGTAGCCCTGCCGGGATGGACCTTGCTGTCCCAGAGCATCGGCCACGATCACGCTGCGCCGGAAAACTTTTCCATCCTTGATCATCACCGCCTGCTCGACATGCGACAAGGCATGTTCCGGCGCGAGTTTCGCTTCGGCGACAAGGAAGGGCACATCATGCGCATCCGTTTTCTTCGCATTGCGTCAATGGCGGAGCGGCATGTCGCGCTGCAGTCTTCGCTCTTCGTGTCGGAAAACTATTCGGGTCAGCTGGAAATCCGCTTCGGCTTTTTGCGATCGCCCGGCACATCGTCCATCATCTTTTCGCCGTCCGCATCCAGCCGGGAGACGCCGTTCGGGTCGGCGCATTTTCTTGAAGCGAAGACACATACCGGGATCACTATCGCGCTCGCGCTGGGATCGCACTTTAGCGCGGCTGCCGACGGCTTGCGCGAACCGTACATCCGCCATACGGCGGACCAGACGGATGACGTAATGAAGATCGAGATCAAAGCCGGAAAAACATACCGTAATGACTGGATCGAGGTGTGTTATACGTCGCGCGACATCAAGCAGCCGCAGGAAGCCTCGGTCGCGCTGCTGCAACGACTGCAAGCCGATGGCGTGACAGCGGCCATCCGGCGTCACGTCGATGCATGGAGCAGGCGCTGGCAGACGGCGGATGTGGAAATCGAGGGCGACGAAGACGCGCAGCGCGCACTCCGCTTTGCCTGCTACCACCTGATGTCGGCCGCCAATCCGGAGGACGAGCGCGTTTCCGTCGGCGCCAAGGGATTGACCGGCAGCGGCTACAAGGGCCATGTGTTCTGGGATACGGAAATTTTCCTGCTGCCTTTCTATACCCTCACCGATCCACCCTCGGCGCGCGCCCTTCTGATGTACCGCTTCCATACGCTGTCGGCAGCCAGGGACAAGGCACGCCAACAGGGGTACCGGGGTGCGTTGTACGCATGGGAGTCGGCTGATACGGGAGAGGAAGTCACGCCGCCCTGGGCAATCACGCCGATGGGCGAGGTGATTCCGGTCCTGACCGGCATAGAGGCGCACCATATCAGCGCCGATGTAGCCTATGCAGTCTGGCAATACTGGACGGCCACGGGCGACGACGAATTTTTGTGCAGCGCCGGCGGCGAGATATTGATGGAAACGGCCAGATTCTGGGCCAGCCGGGGGCAAATCGAGGACGATGGGCTTTATCACATCCGCAACGTGATCGGCCCGGACGAGTATCACGAAAGCATCGACGACAATGCGTACACCAACTGGATGGCGCAATGGAACCTGGAATGCGCAGCCGCTGCGGCCCGTGTGCTGAAGGAGCGCTGTCCGGACCAATGGCGCAGGCTTGCCGGACGGCTTGCACTGCATGAAGAAGAACCGCAGGCGTGGCTTGCGCTCGGTCGCGTCATGTATACCGGCGTGCACCCGGAGCACTGCATGATCGAGCAATTCGACGGCTATTTTGCGCTGGAAGAGATCGATCTTGCACAGTATGCGCCGCACAGCCTGCCCATCGACATCATTCTCGGCAGAGAACATACCCGTCGCACCCAACTCGTCAAGCAGGCGGACGTGGTCATGCTGCTGCATTTACTGTCGGCGCGCATTCCGTCCGGCATGGCGCAAACCTGCTTCCGGTATTACGAGCCGCGCACCGAACATGGCAGCTCCCTTAGTCCCGCAATGCATGCCCTGGTCGCGGCCCGCCTGGGCAACATCGATATGGCCTTGCGTTATTTCCGGCAGACGCGCGAGATCGACCTGGCGAACAATATGGGCAATGCGGCTAGCGGTGTACATATCGCCGCCCTCGGCGGGCTCTGGCAGGCTGCCGTCTTCGGATTTGCCGGCCTGAATCTGAACGAACGGGGAGTGGCATTCATGCCCCACTGCCCCGCCGGCTGGCGCGCCATCCGTTTTCCATTGCTGTGGCGGGGACAACGGATAGAGGTGCGCATCGAACCGGCCTTGGCGGAGATCCGTCTTGCCGATGGGATGCCGCTGCAAGTCGTGGTGGGCGGCAGCACTGAAATCCGCCTGGAAGCCGGCTGGCAATCAAGATGGGAGTGGCTTGAGGGGACATGGAAGGAAACCGCCCGTGAATACCGATAACACGATGCATATCGTTTTGCCATTTGTGGACCTGCGCAGCATCAGGGCCGCATTTCCCGTTGCCCGCGTCATGGCAAGAACCTTGAACGCCCGCCTGCATGTGCTGGCTGCCGCCGCACACGCGCCGACGCTGCGGGATTTTGCGCGGCGCATGTCTTTGCCGCCGGAGGAGCAGGAAGCCATTGCCATCGAAGCGGCTTCCGGGAATTTGATCGATGCCATACTGCACAAGGTAAGTGCGTCGACACAGGCAATGGTGATCCTGGCTGCCCGTTTTC
>DASVLY010000342.1:0-2340 GCA_036384635.1 Noviherbaspirillum sp.
CGGCTGCAGGCGTGCCTGCCGCCGGGCGCCGCAGATAGGCGACATCGTTGCGCACGAAGTCGCGGATGCCGGCTTCGACTTCAGAGACGGCAGCAAGGTTGTTGTCGGATTCAATTGAGTCCACTTTTTCAGACAAATTAGCACTCATCGGCTGTTCCTCTTCGCATGAAGCATGCGCGGTGTCCCCCGCACGACGACCTGACCGACCATAAGTTCAGCGGATTTTGACAAGATCGGGGCCAATGTGCGGCGAGCCCGGTTCTTTCAGATGAAATAGGGCGGCGGCAACAGCGATCCAGTGACAGGCTTAACGAACCGCAGAAGGCGACGACCCGAAGTGTTGCCCGCCGGTCGGCAACTAATCGTTGTGGGGTCATGGAACTTAATCCCGAGGAAAGGCTTATCCCGGCGCTCCAGCAAGAATATTTCAACAGGGAGGTCGTTGATGAAGGTATTTGCCTTGGCAGTCGCCACCGCCGCCATGCTGTTTGCCGTCGGGCCGGCGTCCGCCGGAAACGGTATGATGCACCGCGAGGGCGTGCAGCATTCCAGTTCGATGAATGCCATGAACCGGATGATGCACCGTGAGCATCGCTCGCACCGCCGCCACATGATGAAACGGCATCGCATGATGCGCCATCGCCACGGAATGCACTAGGCAGCATTCGGCCTCGGGCGGAGCGTTTCGTGAAAGCGAAGCGCTCCGTTATATTTTTATATTTTGGTAGTCTCGTCTGTAAGGCTTTTCCGAACCCGCAAAGAAATTGCGCAATCGGCGGCCGATCAGGCGATCTTGGGCAGATGGATCGGGCTGCCGAGCGCCTGTTCGATCAGATCGAAGGTATCGACCAGCACCCGCATGCTGATCAGCCGTCCCGCCTTGAACTGGGTGAAATTCGCGATGCGCAGGCTGATCGGCCGGTTGGAATTGAGCGCGGTCAGCGAATAGCGCATCATCGATGCGGCGCTGTTCTCCCCCAGCATGACGGATTCACGTTCGAAGCGGTGAATGCGCACGTTCTCCGCGATCTTGCGGCACACGTCGAGCACGGCTTCCTTGCCGTGCCGCGCGCCGAGGAAGGTGAACATGTCGACCGGCCCATAGATCGTCCAGTCGACGTCATCGTCGATCAGGGCTTCGAGGTCTTCCGGTTCTCGGTCGTTGATGGCGCGATGCAACGCGCGTGAAAAACGCCAGAGGCTATGCTCTGTCATGGCACTATGCGTCCTGATGAAATTTAAGCTGCAAGACAGCACCGGCCCTGGGGCGTCATTCGCGACGCCGTGCCGAGGTGCTGCTCATTCAATTCAAATCGTCACATAGCTGCGGCGGACCGGAAAGCAAGCCGCTTTTTTGCAATGCACAAATGCGAGTTTGCTTTCACATTGCTCGGGTGTGAAAGAAAATCGCAAGTCGAAGTTGAGTGGCACTGATTTAAGATATTGATATTATTAAAATAATATTGAATGGGACGCCAGACGACGTGAGGATTGCCGGCCTGCGCCTACGATTGCATCGCGCCGCGGACGCTTGCGGCAAAGCTCTCGCTGAGGTCGTGGCCGAGCACCTGCTGGACGAAATCGAAGGAATCGAAGAACGACCGGTGCTCGACGATGCGATCGTTTGCCAACCTGAAGAATTCCGCGACATCCATCTGCACCACGCGGCCGTCGTGCTGCTTGGTCAGGGCGGCGCGCGTCATGGTCGCGATTTTCGGCCCATCGGCCGCGATGAAGACCACCTCGTGCTTGCGCGATGAATAGCGCTGCTGCTGGATGGCGATGGCCTCGGTGACCCAGGCCTTGCCGTGCTTGTGCCCGAGATGCGGAAACAGATCGACCGGCGCGTAGGTGATGCTGTCGAAATCGTCCGCGCAGCAGGCGAGCGCCGTCGCCGCATCGCCTTCGTAATAGGCGCGAATGAAAGCGAGAACGCATTGCCGATTGCCGTCGTCGCTCATCGATGTCTCCCGCCCGGTTTCTTGTTGTTGTTGCAGCCCTCACTGAAAGCAGAATGGCCCGACGGACAAGTCCCGGTGCCCGGCAAGGTTGCTGCAATGTTAGCGCGGCAGGCAAAAAAAGTCGTCAAAATGTGTACGCTTCGTCGCGACTGATCCGGGTCGAAATATTGCGGCGGCTGCGAAGACTGCGACGCCATGCCGACAAGTGGGCATGGCACGAACATCCCCGCTCATCGCGAAGCATGCCGCTGCCGGTATCGATGCAGGAAATGCTTGAAGCGCGTGGGCCACGGGCGCAATCGGCTAAGCCGAAGAATTCGGACTATGTGGGTGATCGAAGTTGTCGCGAACGCTCGCGTGCGGAGCGTTACGCTCAGGC
>DASVLY010000343.1:0-4467 GCA_036384635.1 Noviherbaspirillum sp.
CAGCAGCCGCATGAAAAAACGCCTGTTGTAGACGCCTGTAAGATCGTCATGACTGGCCAGCTCCTGGATCTTTTCCAACGATACCGACAACTGCTTGTTTTTTTCCGATAATTGGTCGCGCAAGTAGCTGAACTGCGCGCATATCAGCGTAAGGGAACGAATCGCCAGGCAGAAATAGAGCCACAAGATGAAGATATCCATGCCCGACGTGCCCGGATACCCGAAGCGATCGCGTCCAGCATACAAAGCGCCTGCCGTGACAATTGCGAAAACAAGCCATGCCGCAGTAAATTGCCGCGGACTGAACCGTATCATCGCATACGCATACGTGACCACGAAGGAAAGCAGAAACACGATCCAGAGTTTCGGTTCGATCACCAGAAAAGCAATCTGGATCGCACTGCCGACGAGCAGTTGAGGGACAAGGAGTCCCTTCTCCTTAAACCGCAGGTTCCATCCCAACGCGATGACGATGGCAAAAAAAACCGTCGTGCTTCCGCTGGCAAGAAAAAATGCCAGAACCACAGACCATTGCGTGGTTCCGGTCCATGCATAGGAGCCAAGGATCAGAGTTTGCAGGATGCAGTTTACGATCGATATACGGTTCATTCGTAAACGAAGCCTTTGAAGCTTCTTCTCCCTGTCCGAACTTTCCATATATTGATTCCAGATTCAATTCAATCGAGTAAGCAGCCGCCGAAGCAATATCGAGCAAGCGCAGGGCGCATTCTGCACGTCATGAAACATATGTTCAAAGATTACGCACAGCGCCCGGAAATCGAATGATGCGCAAAGCGCCCCTTACGCTTGCTGCCGAAGGCAATCCGCTGAAACGCAGGATCAGATTTTTTTATACGGGATGGATATCTGGTTTTGACCAGAATAAACATGGACATACGATATTTCTGAATGGTGCTCACCGAGTGCCGGAGAAACGTCGAATCGCAGCAATTCTTTTTGCAGTGACTTGCACTGATCGCCATTTGCAGCATGAGATAGCTTGGCGGAAATTTGGGGAGGCATGGATTTCATAAATTGCCCATCCCAGCTCAACTGGAATGAATGTATTCCACAGCCGCCCGCATAACGGACGTTTAAGAATAATTGATCTCCATCAAAGGAGCCTGCTTCAATAAAGATTGGATCCGTACCAATGTCTTGGGCATTTTTCAACAAGTTCAATACGCTTATCAATGCTTCGCCTTGATACCTCAGCCTTACCCCCTTAATTGCAGCCCGATTATCAACTACGAGTTCCAAGGGAAACATCATTACGGAGGTCGCCGCGTTACCAGCTGGAGGGGTTGCGACAACATCGATGTCAATCACACCGTCAGGCGGAAAAACAACATACTCAACAGGATTCAGCGACAGGTTAGACCAACCCAGGGTCGGCGTAATGACAACCGCCGAAACTCTCAGGTTATCGCCGTCAATGCTCAAATTCACATTTGTGACTCTCATGAGTTCCTCCGTGAGTGATTGAAAAAGCAAGAAGGCCGGCCGGCCATACAGCGGCCACGAAGCACGATTTATCAATCACGCTTGCGTGCCTACTATGGATCGCCAACTTTGGCGACAAATGCAGTCACATTTCCCACTGGCTCAGATCGGTTGCGGATTCTTCTTCACGCTTTCGCGTTCTTGCGCAACCTTGTGGTCTGTCACAGCCCAATTTGCAGGTTCTGGCCGCCCGAAAGCGATTGCAACGTTGCAAATCCGCACGATAGCACACACTATCGCTGTGGTTTGCGCCTTGCGCTTGCCTCCGGTCGGCTCGGCATAACCCGCAAATCGCGCCGCGGCGAACCACTAATCCTTGATCTCCAGCGCCCGATTAAGACTCAATGCGGCAAGCGAGCCGGCCGCGCCGGACAAGAGGTAGAGGCTCACATACGCCAGGCCGAAATGTGCCGACAGGCCAAGCGCCACCAGCGGCGCGAAACCGGCGCCGACCAGCCAGGCCAGATCGGATGTCAGCGCAGCGCCCGTGTAGCGGAAGTGCGCCGAAAAATTCGCGGTGACCGCGCCGGCTGCCTGCCCGTATGACAGGCCGAGCAAGGCAAAGCCCAGCAGGATGAAAATCGTCTGGCCGAGATCGCCGCCGTCCATCAGCAGCGGCACGAAACCGCTGAATACCGCGATGAAACAGGCCAGCAAGCCCAGCGTGGTGCGCCGGCCGAGCCTGTCCGCAATCAATCCCGAAGCCACGATGCAAGCAGCCGCAATCCCCGCGCCGATCATTTGAATGACCAGGAATTCGCTGATCGACCGCTGCGAATACAAGGTAATCCACGACAACGGGAAGACGGTGACGACATGGAACAGGGCATAGCTCGCCAGCGCCGCCAGTGCGCCGATCAGCACGTTGCGTCCTTGCGAGCGGACCATGAGGGTCACGTCGGTCGGCTGCAGCTCGCGTTCTTCCAAAAGGCGCGCGTACTCATTGGTCGACACGAGGCGCAAACGCGCAAAGAGCGCAACAACGTTGATCGCGAACGCCACGTAGAACGGATAACGCCAGCCCCAGGTCAGAAAATCCGGCGAGGACAGGTTGGCCAACAGATACGAAAACAGCCCGGCCGCCACGATGAAGCCGGTCGGCGCACCCAGTTGTCCGAGCATGGCATACCACCCCCTCTTGTTCTCCGGCGCATTCAACGCCAGCAGCGACGGCAGACCATCCCAGGAACCGCCCAGGGCAATGCCCTGTCCGAAGCGCAGCAGCGACAGCAGCATGATCGATCCGAAGCCGAGGTGAGCATAGGTGGGCAGAAAAGCAATGCCTGCGGTCGATATCCCGAGCAGGAACAGCGCAGCCGTCAACTTGGCTTCACGGCCGAACTGCTTCTGGATTCCCATGAAGAGGACCGTGCCGAAAGGTCTTGCTATAAAGGCAAACGAAAAAATCAGGAATGCGTACAGAGTGCCTTCGAGCTTTTGTTCAAATGGAAAGAACACGGACGGGAATACCAGTACCGAGGCGATCGCATAAACAAAAAAGTCGAAATATTCCGAGGCGCGGCCAATTACCACGCCGATAGCGATCTCGCCCGGCGCAATCGACGTGTGGTCGTCATGGGTATTGCGGTCCGGGGCAAATCCCCCGGAAAGATTTGCTGTGTGCAAAGACGTGCTCGTCATGTGGCTGTCTCCTCTTTTTTATTAACAAGGGCCTGCAGGTCTATTTTGCACAGAGGTAGGACAATATGTCCAATCGCGAATCGAATACGAAGCCGCTAAAGTACGGCATCCTTGGTTCAGTCTATTAACTTTCTCTTATGCTTTCGCTATTCGCTCGCCGCAAGCGGCTTCCGTTATGCGGATTGCTTCCGCTATCCATTGCCTTTCTGACAGGCTGCAATACCGTGGTGATGAATCCGTCCGGTGACGTTGCCGCACAACAGGCACACCTCGTCCTCGTATCGACGTTGCTGATGCTGCTCATCATCGTTCCAGTCATCGTGCTCACTTTGCTGTTTGCCTGGCGTTATCGCAAAGGCAACACCAAGGCAGTCTATACGCCCGACTGGGACCACTCGACCCAGCTCGAACTGGTGATCTGGGGCGCACCGCTCCTGATCATCATCGCGCTGGGCCTGCTGACCTGGATCAGCACCCATCTGCTCGATCCTTACCGCCCGCTGAAGCGCATCGACGCCACCCGCGCCGTGGCGCCCGATACCAAGCCCTTGCTGGTGCAGGTCGTGGCGCTGGACTGGAAATGGCTGTTCATCTATCCGGAACAGGGAATCGCGACGGTCAATGAACTGGTCACGCCGGTGGACGTGCCGATCCGCTTCAAGATCACGGCATCGACGGTGATGAACTCCTTTTACATTCCCGCGCTGGCAGGCCAGATCTACGCGATGCCGGGCATGGACACCACGCTCAATGCCGTCCTCAACAAGCCGGGGCAGTACGAAGGCTTTTCGGCAAACTACAGCGGCGCCGGTTTTTCCCACATGCGATTCAAGTACCACGGCGTGACCGCCGGCGAATTCGACGATTGGGTACGGAAGACCAAAGCAGGCGGCGGCGCACTCGACCGCGCCGGCTATCTCGCCCTGGAAAAACCCAGTGAACGGGAACCCGTGCATCGCTATGCGACAGTCGCGGAGAACCTGTACGACGCCATCATCAACCGCTGCGTCGCGCCAGGCAGCACCTGCATGAACCAGACCATGGCCGCCGATGCCAGCCGTGTGCGCAACGCCCTCCTGCGCAAGGAGATGGAGGAGCGCACCTGCACGACTTCGAACTCCAACCTCCAGGCGGCCGCCCTTACCTCCACCTCACGCAACAACTGACCATGCAAGACCAAACCGACCTGACAAAGCTGATCTTCGGCCGTCTGAGCTGGGACGCCATTCCCTATCACGAACCGATCCTGATCGGCACCTTTATCATGGTTGCCCTGGGTGGCGCCGCCCTCCTCGCCGCTCTCACGCGCTACCGCCTGTGGGG
>DASVLY010000344.1:0-4641 GCA_036384635.1 Noviherbaspirillum sp.
TCTTGGGCCTGCATCTTGTGCCACACTGAGATTGCCGCGCGTGGATCATAGCCGGCACGCGCAGCCAACTCCACTCCCATGCGGTCGGCCTCGGTTTCGTGTTCACGGCTGTTCGGCAACAAATACAAATATTTCGACATGTCGCCAGCAAGGTTCATCTGGCTCTGATTGATGCCGGTTGCGGCGCCGATCAAGGCGACACCAAGCTGTGTGCCGAGTTGCTGTGACGCGCGCTCGCGGCCGTGCTCACGCAATGCGTGCGAGATTTCATGGCCCATGATGGCGGCGATTTCATCGTCGGTCAGCTTCAGTTTTTCGATGATGCCGGTATAAAAAGCAATCTTGCCTCCGGCTGCGCAAAATGCGTTCAGCTCGTCCGATGTGATGACATTGACTTCCCAGTTCCAGCCCGGCGCATCTGGACGAAACACCTTGGTATGCGGAATCAACCGGTCAGCGATATTTCTCACGCGGGCCACCGTTGCCGGATTCTGGTTCAGTAACTGCTTTTGCGATGCGCCTCGCATCATCTGGCTGTAGGATGCGCTCATCTGCTGGTTGAACTTGTTGGAAGAGAGTGTCATGTATTGCGGCCGGTTGATGCCGACTATACCGGGGGAAGTGGTGCTGACTTGCGCGCATGCAGTCAGGATCGCCAAGGCAACAAGCGAGAAAAATCGTGTTGTCATATCGAAGTTATAAGATTGCGGAATGGCCAACAGTATAAGTTAACCATTCACAATCTTGTTGAACTTGCGCACTCACAAGCAAGCCATTGAAATTCAAGGATTTTTTCGATTCTTACAATGGCGCATGCTATAATTTCCGGTTTTCCGTCTTCAGCATTACACCGCCATGTCAAACACCAAACGCGCGTTGCGCAATATCGCCATCATCGCCCACGTCGACCACGGTAAAACCACCCTGGTCGACCAATTGCTGCGGCAATCCGGAACTTTCCGCGAGAACCAGCAAGTCGACACCCGTGTGATGGATTCGAATGACCTGGAAAAGGAACGCGGCATCACGATTCTGGCGAAGAACTGCGCAGTCGAATACAACGGCACGCACATCAACATTGTCGATACCCCCGGCCACGCTGATTTCGGCGGCGAAGTCGAGCGCGTGCTGTCGATGGTCGATTCGGTGCTGCTCCTGGTGGATGCGGTCGAAGGCCCGATGCCGCAGACGCGGTTCGTTACGCGCAAGGCGCTCGGCCTGGGTCTGAAACCGATCGTGGTGGTCAACAAGATCGACCGTCCAGGTGCGCGTCCGGACTGGGTGATCAACGCGACCTTCGAATTGTTTGACAAGCTGGGCGCGACCGAAGAGCAGCTCGACTTCCCGGTGGTCTACGCATCGGCGTTGAACGGTTATGCGAGCTTGGATTCGGCTGTGCGCGAAGGCGACATGAAGCCATTGTTCGATGCGGTGCTGGAGAACGTGCCGGTGCGCGACGACGATCCGGATGGTCCGCTGCAACTGCAGATTTCGTCGCTCGATTACTCCTCCTACGTCGGCAAGATCGGCATCGGCCGTATCAAGCGTGGCCGCGTGAAGGGGTTGCAGGACGTGGTGGTGATGAATGGTCCGGATTCCACGCCGATCAAGGCGCGCGTGAACCAGGTATTGAAATTCAAGGGCCTGGAACGTGTGCTGGTTGACGAAGCGCAGGCCGGCGACATTGTGCTGATCAACGGTATCGAGGAACTCGGCATCGGCAGTACCGTTTGCGCTGTGGATGCGCCGGATGCATTGCCGATGCTTAAAGTCGATGAGCCGACACTGACGATGAATTTCCTGGTCAACAGCTCGCCGTTGGCCGGCCGCGAAGGCAAGTTCGTCACCAGCCGCCAGATCCGCGAGCGCCTGGAGCGCGAACTGAAATCGAACGTGGCGCTGCGTGTGGCCGATACCGGTGACGACACGACTTTTGAGGTGTCGGGCCGCGGTGAATTGCACCTGACAATTTTGCTGGAAAACATGCGCCGTGAAGGCTATGAACTGGCGGTGTCGCGTCCGCGCGTGGTGTTCAAGGAGATCGACGGCGTCAAATGCGAGCCGTATGAGCTGCTGACCGTTGATGTCGAAGACCAGCATCAGGGCGGCGTGATGGAAGAACTCGGCCGCCGCCGCGGCGACTTGCAGAACATGGAACCGGACGGCAAGGGACGGGTGCGTCTTGAATACCGGATTCCGGCACGCGGCCTGATCGGCTTCCAGTCGGAGTTCATGACGTTGACGCGCGGTACCGGTTTGATGAGCCATATTTTCGATGACTATGCGCCGGTCGATACCACCAAGCCGGAGCTTGCGGGACGCCGCAATGGTGTGCTGATTTCCCAGGACGACGGTGCGGCGGTTGCTTACGCGTTGTGGAAACTGCAGGACCGCGGCCGCATGTTCGTCAGCCACAACGATCCCGTCTACGAGGGCATGATCATCGGTATCCATTCTCGCGACAACGACTTGGTGGTGAACCCGATCAAGGGCAAGCAACTGACCAACGTTCGTGCCTCCGGCACCGATGAGGCAGTGCGCTTGGTGCCGCCGATTCAGTTGACGCTGGAATATGCGGTGGAATTCATCGAGGACGATGAGCTGGTCGAGATCACGCCGAAGAGCATTCGTTTGCGCAAGCGTTTCCTTAAGGAGCATGAGCGCAAGAAGGCGTCGCGCGAAGTGGCGTAATACGGTTTGCGTTGCAGGAAAAGGAAAGCCGCCGCATCGTATTGATGCGGCGGCTTTTTGTTTGCATGGGAGGAAATGAGCTGCTCTACGCGGCGGCTGTCCCCGGCATCGCCTTCTGGTGTTTGATTACATCGGCAATTGCTGCGAACAACTGGTCGACTTCCAGCTTGTCGATGATCAGTGGTGGCGACAGCGCGATGATGTCGCCGGTGGTGCGGATCAGCACGCTCTTGTCCCAGAAGCATTTCAGAAACACGTCGAATGCGCGTATACCTGGCTTGCCCGGCACGCTTTCCAGTTCGATTCCGCAGACCAGTCCGAGATTGCGGATGTCTTTTACATAGGGCAAGTTTTTCAGGTTGTGTGCGGCTTCCTCGAAATACGGTGCCATCGCGCTGGCGCGCTCGAACAAGCCTTCTTCTTTGTACACCTCTATTGCCGCGATGGCGGCAGCAGCGGCCAGCGGATGCCCGCTGTAGGTGTAGCCGTGGAAGAATTCGATCGTGTTTTCCGGCGCGGCATCGATGAACGTGTCGTGAATTTCCTGGCGTACCAGTACTGCGCCCATCGGTACCGCCGCGTTGGTCAGTGCTTTCGCACAGGTGATCATGTCAGGCACGACGCCGAAGAGGTCGGCGGCAAAGGCGCTGCCCAGGCGGCCGAAGCCGGTAATGACTTCATCGAAGATCAGCAGGATGCCGTACTTGTCACAGATTGCGCGCAGCTTTTGCAGATAGCCCTTGGGGGGCAGGATTACGCCGGTCGAGCCCTGGATCGGTTCGACGATCACGGCAGCAATCGTGGCTGGGTCGTGCAGCGCGAGCAGGCGCTGTTCCAGTTCGTCCGCCAGTTCTGCACCATGTTGCGGCAGGCCGCACGAGAATGCGTTTTTCGCGATGTCGAGCGGGTGGCGCAGATGGTCGACGCCGGCTAAGGTTGGACCGAAATGCTTGCGGTTGCCGGCAATGCCGCCTACGGCGATGCCGCCAAAGCCGACGCCGTGATAGCCGCGCTCGCGGCCGATCAAGCGTGTACGCAAGCCGTCGCCGCGCATGCGGTGGTAGGCGAGTGCGATCTTCAACGCGCTGTCGACCGCTTCCGAACCGTCGTTACAGAAGAACACGCGGTTCAAGCCTTCAGGGGCGATCGAGACAAGCGCGCTGGCGGCTTCGAACGCTTTTGGGTGGCTCATCTGGAACGGCGGCGCGTAATCCATCGTGGTTGCTTGTTGCCGGATCGCCGCCGTGATCTTCGGATGGCCATGGCCGGCATTCACGCACCATAGGCCGGCAGTGCCGTCGAGGATCTTGCGGCCGTCGTCGGATGTGTAATGCATGCCGGAGGCGGCGGTGAGCAAGCGGGGTTTGGATTTGAATTGCCGGTTGGCTGTAAATGGCATCCAGAAATGGCTGGTATCGATCTTGTCGGACATGTAGTCCCCTGTTGAAGAGACGGGATGGCGTACCGTAAAACTCCGGGGTTCCACTTTCCCCGTCCGGTACAATGTTGCCTCATTATGAGCTCACCAAAAAATTCCGCCAAGCTGCCTCCACGGCGTTTGTCCGTCGCGCCGATGATGGACTGGACCGACCGTCATTGCCGTATGTTCCACCGTCAGATCACGCGCCATACGTGGCTGTATACCGAGATGGTGACGACTGGCGCGCTGATTTACGGCGATGTCGCACGTCATCTCGATTTCAGCGGTGAAGAGCATCCGGTTGCGCTGCAATTGGGTGGCAGCGAGCCTGCCGATCTGGCGAAAAGCGCGAAGCTGGGCGAGGATTGGGGGTATGACGAAATCAATCTCAATTGCGGCTGTCCGTCCGAACGTGTGCAGAAGGGGGCGTTCGGCGCCTGCCTGATGGCAGAGCCGCAACTGGTGGCGGATTGCGTGAAAGCGATGCGCGATGCGGTGAGTATCGATGTGACGGTCAAGCATCGCATCGG
>DASVLY010000345.1:0-3201 GCA_036384635.1 Noviherbaspirillum sp.
CATCGCACCATAGAATTCCGCCTCTTGCCCGACCTCGGTACGGCGGCGGCGCGCTTCCTGTTCCCCGATCAGGCCGGCGTTCAGATCGGCATCGATCGCCATCTGCTTGCCGGGCATCGCATCCAGCGCAAAACGCGCGCCGACTTCGGCAATCCGCCCTGCACCCTTGGTAACCACGACGAAGTTGATGATAGTCAGGATAACGAACACCACGATACCGACCGTGTAGTTGCCACCGATCAGGAAGTGACCGAATGCCTCAATCACCTTGCCGGCCGCGTCCGGGCCGGTATGCCCTTGGGTAAGCACCACACGAGTCGACGCGACGTTGAGCGACAGGCGCAGCATGGTGCTGATCAGGAGCACTGCGGGGAATGCCATGAAGTCGAGCGGCTTTACGGTGTACAGGCTGGTCAGCATCACGACGATTGACAGCGCGATGTTGAAGCTGAACAGGATATCGAGGATGAACGCAGGCAGCGGCAGCACCATCATCGCCAGGATCATGACGATGAGGACAGGCGCCGCCAACGCCTTGCTGGTTGGGCCGGAAAGCCAGGCCGGCAGTCTCAAGCTGTTCATTGCATCAACCCGTTATCAGTGTTTGTCTGCGCAGCCGGATTGAGCGGATCGAGCTTCGCCGGCACATCCAGCTCATTTGGCGCTTCAGGGCGGACACCGCCATGCTGCTTATACGTTCGTAGCTGGAACACATAGGCCAGCACCTCCGCCACCGCAGTATAGAGCCCCTCCGGAATTTCATCGCCCAGATCAGTATGTGTATAAAGAGCACGCGCCAGCGGCGGCGCTTCCAGAAGCGGAACATTATGCTCGGCAGCCAGCTCCCGGATCTTGGCTGCGACGTCGTCAGCCCCCTTGGCGATCACCGTCGGCGCACGCATCTTGCCGTCCGTGTACTTGAGCGCCACTGCATAGTGGGTCGGGTTGGTGACCACTACGTCGGCTTTTGGTACTTCGGCCATCATGCGGCGCTTTGCCATCTCGCGCTGCGTCTGGCGAATCTTGGCCTTGATGTGCGGGTCGCCTTCCGATTCCTTCGCCTCCTGACGCAGCTCCTCCCGCGTCATTTTCAGCTTCTCGGCGTAATGCCACAGTTGGTAAGGCACATCGACTGCCGCGATGAACACGAGGCTACCGACAATCGCGAGAAAGCCGTGCAAAAGCAGACTGGCCAGGTGCGCGCTACCCGTCTTCAACGGGTCCACCGTCAACGCCAGCACCGCATCGAGCTGGCTGCCGATCACCATCCAGGAAACTATGCCGACCAGCACGGCCTTGGCGATCGACTTAACCAGCTCGATGCCGGAATGCGCTGAGATCAGGTTGCCGAGCCCATTCATCGGATTGAGGCGGCCGAAATTCGGCTGGAGCGCCTTGCCGCTGAACAGCCAGCCGCCGATCAAAAGCGGCGATGCGGCGGCGACCACCATCAGCAGCACGGCAAACGGCGCGAAGGCGATCAAGAGATTGGCAATATGCGCTGCCAGCCCCATGGCGAGCAGGTCGAAGTCGAATGCCTGCGCCCGCTCGAACGCCAGGCAGGATGCCAGCATCCGATTGAGCTGGGAAACGAGATCGCCTCCGAGGAACCAAAAACCGGCGCCGGCAGCAAGCAGAACCGTGCACGTAGCAAGCTCCCGCGAGCGGGGAACATCGCCTTCCTCACGTGCCTGCTCCAGTCGCCTGGGCGACGCTGGTTCTGTTCTTTCGAGATCGCTGTCTTCGGCCATCGCCGACTCCTGTCGTGCTCCGCAATGCACCCGATATGGCGCACCAAGGGACCATCAGGCACGATTATTGGCCATAAGACAGTACGACTATCGACGGAATAACCGCAAAAAGCCCTCGCTTTTCCTTAGAGGGTGTTATAAATCATTTCAGGGGTCGCGTGAAATGGTTCATGACAAGGCTCTAGCCCGGATATTTCATGAGTGACCGTAAAAACGGCGGAAAGGCGCATGAATAAAGGCTTTGCGGCGTTTACGCAAAAAACCAATTTGTACCTGCGTTTCCCTCTGCTAGTGAAATATCCGGGCTAGAGCCGATCCCGGCAGGCGGCGTGTAACTCCTACCGGGATAGACTCTTAGTGTGCCGGGGTGATATGACAGAGAGATGAGCGTTACTACAGATGCAGGCTCTGCGCCCATGCGAGCGCCGCCAGATGCGCCTGGTTCACCTGCTTGGCGCCTATGCACAGCGAATCGGCCATGGAGCCGACATTCCCGGTATTGAGCTCGCATGCCTCGGCCAGCGCAATGAACGGACCGTAAATACCCGCCCGCGACAGCAAGGCCTCCGAGACTTCACCGGATAGCAGAATCTTTTCCAACACCTGCTCCATCGGTATACCGAGCAGGCGATCAAGCAGCGAAAACATGCCGGCCACGAACAGATTTTCCGCCTCGCCCTTGGGCAGGAAGTCCTGGCCAAGCAGTTCGGCAAAGCGTCCGCGAATCGCGGCGGTCTGCATCAGGACGGGAGAATAACCGACAGTGGTAGCGGTGGCCATCAACAGAGCCAGCCAGCGATACAGCGGCGAATAGCCCAGCAGCGTTACAGCGTGCCGCAGCGACTGCACTTCGCATCCGAGGCCGAACCCGGCTGAATTTATATAACGCAGCAATTTGTAGGACAGTGCAGCATCATGTTTTAGCCTGCTCTCCAACTGCTTGACGTCCTCACCCTGCTTCACCATCTCCATCAGTTGCACGATCATCGCCTGGGAGGGATTCAGTCCTCTGGGTCGGTTGTCCTGGCGCGGCATCAGATGGAGCTTGCCGACAAAGGCGTCCATGCCCATCGATGCACACAAGTCATACTGCTGCCAGTCACCGACGTTGCGTGCAACCATGCATCCCGAAGGAAGATCAAGCGCCCGGCACTGCCTTACCTGGGCAGCAAAATCGGCAGCAGCGGCAGAAATCTCGATATGTGACACGAAAGACAGCAGTCCCCTGTCTACCGTCGACAGGTCGGCATCACGTAGCGAGACGCCGTAGCCCCGAGTACGCAGCACTTTGGCTGCCGTGAGCGTGTCGGCATCCTTCAGATCCGAGGCCCTCACCGCGATGACAGTTCTTTTCTTCGGCAGACCGGAAAATGCCTGCCCGCCCTTCAATAGCGCAGGAGTCGCTGCCAGAAACAACAATTGGTCGCCCAACAGACCGCCTGATTCAGTT
>DASVLY010000346.1:0-11373 GCA_036384635.1 Noviherbaspirillum sp.
AGGTAAAGACTTGTCAACGCCGTGAGCTGGCCGATCTCTGTCGGCAGCGTGCTCAGTTGGTTGCCGCCGAGGTTAAGACGTGTCAACGCCGTGAGCTGGCCGATCTCTGGCGGCAGGCGAGTCAGGCCCAGGCCGCTTAAATCGAGTGCCGTTTCCTTTCCTCTGAGACAGGCTTCAATTTCCATCAAGGCCTCGTTGTAGGCCTTTTGCTGCTTCTGGGTCATAGCTACGTCTGGCATTACAGTTTTTATTGTCCGTTTAGTCATGAGCAATGGAAGTCAGCTAGAGAATAGGAAATGAAACGTTTTTTACCAGCAGTATTACCACCCGCATTTTTTCTGTCAAACAACTATTTTCCGCATGCCAAGGGGGCGTCGTTGTCTGCGGCAAGAATGTTCGGTGTAGCCCATGTGCCCGGCAATATCCTACAAGGCAACTGGACTGCTGCGATCTACATCAGCGATCAGGCATCCAAGACGGTATTGAGGGCGGGTCAATTCTTGCTGGTTGCGATCGATGTCGCGCAGGAAGGCGGCGCGATAAGGAACGAGCACGGAATAATTTCCCGATTTGGGCGCGCCTCACGGGATGCAATGCAAGGCGCGAAGAGGAGTCATGGCGAGCCATGGCGACGACGAGCAACGCCGCAGTGCGCCCGTCAGGCGTGGAACACATCGGAAAATTATTCCGTGCTCGTTCCTTAGCAGTGAAAGAGGCGGGAGATCTGTGCGCGATCAGACAGGTTTTTGTGCGGCCTGCGCGGGCTCTAATAACCAATCTTCTGCGACGATTCATGCAGCAACTGCTTGTACAGCGCATGGCGGAGCGGCGCTATCCGGTTTGCATTGACTGCTGCCAGAATCGCGCAAGCCGGCTCGGTCAGATGATGGCAGTTATAAAACCTGCATTTGCCCAGATGCGGTGCAAATTCGGGGAATGCGCGTTCCAGCATGCCTTCGCTTAAATGGTACAAACCGAATTCCTGGAAGCCGGGTGAATCGATGATTGCGGTATCCGGTCCGGTCGCATACAGACGGGTGAATGTCGTGGTGTGCTTGCCTGAATCGAGCGCCGCCGAAATTTCGCGCGTCGCGATATCGGCGTCCGGCACCAGGAGGTTGATCAGCGATGACTTGCCCATGCCGGACTGGCCGATCAGAATCGTGGACTGGCCAGCTAGCAGCGGCATCAGCTTTCCGCGTGTGGCGTCGGGGGCACTCTTTGCCGATACCTCGTGCGTCGGATAGCCGAGCGCCGCATACAGCGTCACACGCTCGCGCGCCTTCGGCAGCAACTCTGCCATGTCGATCTTGTTGAGCACGATGTGTGCAGCGATTCCGGCGGCCTCGGCAGCGACCAGCGCACGCGACACCAGGTCATCCGAGAAGCTCGGCTCGGTTGCCACGACGATGAACAACTGCGTAACATTCGCGGCGAGCAGTTTTGATTTGTACTGGTCCGAACGGTACAGCAGTGTCTTGCGTTCCGTGATCGTTTCGATCACGCCCTGATCCGGCGAGGTTTGTTTCAGCCGGACGATATCGCCGACCGCTACGTCGCTTTTCTTGCCCCTCGTTACGCATTGCAGCCGCACGTCCCCGGACTGGACCAGGTAGTGCCGGCCGTGTGCGGCGATGACGGTGCCGATATTGCCCGTCATCGGTCAGAAGGCCGGCTGCTGGAACACCGCGTCGACTTTGGCGGCGCAGATGAAATCATTTTCGGAGAGACCGCCACGCCCGCTATTGACAGAGTGCGTGTTGAACTTCACCGCGCAGCGGTTGTAAGTGACCACCAGTTCCGGGTGATGGTCTTCCGCATGGATCACATACGCGATCGCGTTCACGAAAGCCAGCGTTTCATAATAGTTCTTGAAACTGAAGGTTTTCACGATCTTTCCGTCCTGCAGCGCCCAGCCGGTGACAGCAGCGAGGTGATCGGCGATTTCAGCATCGGTGAGTGCGGTTTCCCGATGGCGGCATTTCTTCTTGAGCAGTTCAATTACGGTTGCCATGATGTCACCCTTATCGGCTGGCAAGCAGTTGATGAATCCGCACGGAGGCTGGCGGATGAGAATCGTAAAACGCCGAATGGATCGGGTCCGGCGTCAGCGTCGAAGCATTGTCTTCATACAGTTTCACCAGCGCCGATACCAGGTCTTGCGCATTGGTGTGCCGGGCGGCGAATGCATCGGCTTCGAATTCATGTTTGCGCGATGTGACCGAGATCATCGGCGAGAGCAGAAAGGTGAATACCGGCAGCGCCAGCATGAACAGGATCAGTGCCATTGCATCGTTATTCCCGATTAACATCGGATCGACTCCCAGTCCGGTAAAGAACCATGCCTGGGTTTTCAGGTAACCAAGCAACGCGAGAAAGCCGAGCGAGAGTGCGAACATCACGGCGATGCGCTTGATCACGTGCTTTAACTTGAAATGACCGAGTTCATGGGCGAGCACCGCTTCGATTTCCTGCGGCCCCAGACGCGCGAGCAGGGTGTCGAAAAACACGATGCGCTTGGCCGCGCCGAAGCCGGAAAAATAGGCATTGCCATGCGCGCTGCGCTTGGAACCGTCCATCACGAACAGCCCCTTCGATGCAAAGCCGGTGCGCTGCATCAGGCTCTCGATGCGCGAACGCAGGCTCTCGTCCTGCAGCGGCGAAAACTTGTTGAACAGCGGTGCGATGACGGTCGGATACAGCACCAGCATCAGCAACTGGAAACCGCTCCACACGATCCATGCGTACAGCCACCACAGATTGCCGGATTTTTCCATCAGCGCCAGGATCACCCACACCAGCGGCAAGCCGATCACGGTGCCGATCGCGATATGCTTCAGCAGGTCGGTGATGAACAGGCGCAGAGTCATCTTGTTGAAGCCGAACCGCGCTTCGAGCACGAACTGGCGGTAGTAGTCGAAAGGCAGGTCGGCCACGGCGCTGATGAATGCAAATGCGGCCAGCAGCGCAATCTGGTAAGTCATGCCGGGGCCGGTCAGCTTGAACAGCGTCACAGACAGCCATTGCAGTCCGCCCAGCAGCGTAAAACCGATCAGTACTGCTGCGTTGACCAGCATGCTCATCAATCCGAACTTGGTCTTGGCGACCGTGTAGTCCGCCGCTTTCTGGTGTGCCGACAATGGAATCTTTTCGGCGAATTCGGCGGGAACCGCGCCCCGGTGCGCGAGGATATGGCGGATATGGCGCGAACCGAGCCAGAAGCGGACAAGCAGGGTGATAACGAGAAAACCGGCAAATAATACCGAAAACGCAAGTGAAGACATTCTGTGCCTGTGAGAAAATGGCGGTTTGCAGAGGAAAACAAATTATGTCACAAGCTACTGAATCCAATGTCCCCGCAAACGCACCTGCGCGGCCCAATGAATTCAATCTGGTCTGGGTGGACATGGAAATGACCGGGCTCAATCCCGATACCGACCGTATTATCGAAGTCGCGGTTGTGGTCACCGACTCGGAGCTGAATGTGCTGGCCGAGGGTCCGGTGTTTGCGATTCATCAGCCCGATGAGGTGCTGAATCGCATGGATGCCTGGAACAAGGGTACGCATGGCCGTTCCGGCCTGATCGACCGGGTGAAGGCGTCGACCGTGTCCGAAGCCGATGCCGAAACGGCATTGATCGATTTCCTGAGAAAATTTGTTCCCTCCGGCAAATCGCCGATGTGCGGCAACTCGATCTGCCAGGATCGCCGTTTTATGGCGCGCAGCATGCCGAAACTGGAGGCATTTTTCCACTATCGCAATCTTGATGTGTCGACTCTGAAGGAACTGTGCAAGCGTTGGAAACCGAGCGTGGCAGGCGGGTTCAAAAAGCATCAGAAGCATACGGCTCTGGCCGACATCGTCGAATCGATTGAAGAGCTGCGCTACTACCGCGAGCATTTCATCAAGTAGGACTTGCGCGATGGCCTGCTTTCTTCGGGCGGAGTCCGTGATAAGCGTGGTCTGGGAAAGTGTTGTTAAGCGCAAGTCCTAAAAACTATTCTGTTTTTTCAAGCATGAACTCTGCTACAGATATTTCGCCGGGCGATACGCCCGACATCGCAGCCGGCGATAACCGCAAAGTGCCGACCGAGCTGATTGCGCGCGAGGTCGCGCGGCGCCGTACCTTCGGCATCATTTCCCACCCGGACGCCGGTAAAACCACGCTGACGGAAAAGTTGTTGTTGTTCTCAGGGGCAATCCAGCTCGCCGGCACCGTGAAGGCGCGCAAGAGCGGCCGTCATGCAACGTCGGACTGGATGGAGATCGAGAAACAGCGCGGCATTTCGGTCGCGAGCTCGGTGATGCAGTTCGAATACCGGGACCACGTGGTGAACCTGCTGGACACGCCCGGCCACCAGGATTTTTCGGAAGACACCTATCGCGTACTGACCGCGGTCGACTCGGCGCTGATGGTGATCGACGCCGCCAAGGGCGTGGAAGAGCAGACGATCAAGCTGCTCAACGTCTGCCGCATGCGCGACACGCCTATCCTGACCTTCATGAACAAGATGGACCGCGAAACCCGCGATCCGCTGGAACTGCTGGACGAAGTCGAATCGGTGCTGAAGATACAGTGCGCGCCGGTGACCTGGCCGATCGGCATGGGCAAGAATTTCCGTGGCGTGTACCATCTGCTGCGCGACGAAATCCTGCTGTTCAAGGCGGGCGAGGAGCGTGCGGACCAGGAATTCGAAGTGATCAAAGGCATCGACAATCCGCGCCTGTCCGAGATGTTCCCGCTCGAAATCGAGCAGCTGAAAATGGAAGTGGAACTGGTGCATGGCGCATCGCATCCGTTCGATCTCGATGCCTTCCTCGCGGGCACGCAGACGCCGGTATTCTTCGGTTCCGCGATCAACAATTTCGGCGTGCGCGAAATCCTCAATGCGCTTCTGGATTGGGCGCCGGCGCCGCGCCCGCGCGATGCAACCGTGCGTGCGGTCGAGCCGACCGAAGCGCCGTTCTCCGGTTTCGTGTTCAAGATCCAGGCCAACATGGACCCGGCGCACCGCGACCGCATCGCATTTTTGCGCGTATGCTCGGGACGCTTCGAGCGCGGGATGAAGATCAAGCATCTGCGCCTGAATCGCGAAATCAAGGTGTCTTCGGTCGTCACCTTCATGGCATCCAGCCGGGAGCAGGTGGATGAGGCCTATGCGGGCGACATCATCGGCTTGCCGAATCACGGCAACATGCAGATCGGCGACAGCTTTTCCGAGGGCGAGCTGTTGCAGTTCACCGGCATTCCATACTTTGCGCCGGACTTCTTCCGCTCGGTGCGCATTCGCAATCCGCTGAAGATCAAGCAGTTGCACAAGGGTTTGCAGCAGTTGGGCGAGGAAGGGGCGGTGCAGGTGTTCAAGCCGGTGCATGGGGGCGACCTGATACTTGGCGCGGTCGGCGTGTTGCAGTTTGAAGTGGTAGCCAGCCGCTTGATGAACGAATATGGCGTCGACGCGGTGTTTGAAGGTGCCAGCATCAGCAGTGCCCGCTGGGTGACCGCCGAGGACAAAAAGGCGCTGGCGGATTTCGAAAAATCTTCGGCGGGGAGCAATATCGCGTTCGACGCAGCGGGTAATATGGCTTACCTTGCTACCTCGGGCGTCAATCTCAAGCTGACTCAGGAGCGCTGGCCGCAACTGACCTTCCATGCAACGCGCGAGCATGCGGTGAAGCTTGATTAAACGCTGTGGCGTTTTTGACTAAAAAAACTTTGTATCCGCATCGAAAGCCCGCCGTCCGGCGGGCTGATGACATTCATTTGATAAATATCAAATGGTGAATATGGCATCGGCCTATACTGCCTGCACACGTTCATAAAGTCCCTTCTTTTTTCTCGAGTTTCGTGGTGGGCAGCCGGGTTCGCTGAATCCCGGAGTGTTTTCCGCAGTTACAGATTCAAGGAGCAAGCATGTTAACTGCCACGTATTCTCTTGTCACTATTGCTGCAGAACAGGACAACGCGCGCAGTGTCCTGCGTTCGTTGCGGCAATACATTCAGAATATCTGGCACAGCATTCAACAGATCGACTTCGTTTTTCTTGAGGCAACGTTCGACAAGCTGTTCCAGTTCGACGAATACTGTCATCATCGCAAGATCGAGCTGTATGTGATTCCGGCGCTACGCAAGGCGACGCGGCAGGTCGATGCCTTGCTGGCGGAACTGGATTCGTTGAGCGAGAACGGTATCCGCATCCTGCGGTCGGCCCACAACCAGCTGGCCGATGCATTGGAAGTCGGTAGCACAAGAGTGCATGATGTCTGCCTTGCAATGGAGTTGTATTGCGATCACTGGCTGACGCGCCTGACGAAGGAGGAGGAAGATCTGTTTCCGGTGTTGCGCAGCTTGCTGTCGATTGAGGAGTGGTTTGCGATTGCCTCGCAATTCCTCGCAGATGATGCGAACATGGAGGGGCGGCGGCGCCATGGCCATGGGCAGCCGCCGTCGCGTCCATCGGTTTTGCCTTCCGGTTCATCCTTGCCGGTTAACTAACAGCTGTTGAAAAACGTAGCGAGCGGGCCGAGCCTGGGGGCGAGGAGCGCACGCGTACGAGTGGTACGCAGAGCACCGCAGACCCCAGGATCGGCCCGCGCAGTAGTTTTTCAACAGCCTGCTAAGCGGCAAAACTGCCTGAACGCTGACTGCAAGAGTATGGCTCTTGCGTAGCCCCGTGTTTCTTGGCATGGTGTGGCCCTATGATTTTGCTCAGGTCACGCATGCCGAAAATTCTGAAGTTCACTCGATTCTCGCTACGCGATTTTCTTGTCGCTGCCGGTCCGGCTGTGGCCGCCATTGCGGCGACCTGCCTGCTCGCGTATTGGCTGGTCGACCCATCGCCGCCGATGCGGGTAACGCTCTCCACGGGGCAGGAGAATGGCGCATACGAGACGTTCGGGAAGAAATATGCGGCCGCGCTCGAGAGGTTCGGTATACAGGTCGCGTTAAAACCATCGCAGGGATCGCAGGAAAACCTGCAGCGTTTGAATGACAAGACGTCGGGTGTCGACATCGCGTTCGTGCAAAGCGGCTCAACCGAACAGGAAGTTGCAGAGCGCCGTGGACTGGTATCGCTGGGCAGCCTGTTCAGGGAGCCGGTGTGGCTGTTTTTGCGCGATCGCAGAAGCATCACGCAACTGACGCAACTGCGCGGGTTAAGGATCAATGTCGGCACCGAGGGAAGCGGCGTGCCGGGCTTGTTCAGGAAGCTGTTGTCCGTGAATGGGGTGGAGCCGGGGGAATTGAAACTGGGGGCGCTGGAAAACACGCCGGCAACCGTCGAACTGCTGGCGGGACGGATCGACGGCCTGGTGTTCAGTTCCGCGCCGGATGCTCCGCTGATCCAGATGCTGCTGCAGACACCCGGCATCAGGCTGTTCGACTTCGCGCAGGCAGAAGCGTACACGCGGCGTTTTCCGTTTCTGACACATGTGGTGCTGCCGCGCGGGATTGTCGATCTAGGCCGCGATTTGCCGCCGAAGGATTTTCATCTCATCGCACCAACGGCAACACTGGTGGCGCGCGCCGATCTGCATCCGGCACTGGTTGACTTGTTCGTGCAGACGGCATCGGATATTCATGGCGGCGCCGGTTGGTTCCACAAGAGAGATGAGTTCCCGACTGCCAGTTATACCGAAATCCCGGTGTCACGTGCGGCGCAGAGGTTCTACAAGGAGGGGCCGCCGCTGCTGCAACGTTATCTGCCGTTCTGGCTTGCCAACTTCTTCGAGCGCATGTGGGTGGTGGTTGTCGCGCTCGGTGCGCTGATCCTGCCACTGTCGCGCATCATTCCGCCGCTCTACGTATGGAAGGTGCGTTCGCGCGTTTACCGCTGGTATGGTCAGTTGCGGGCGGTCGAGCAGGCGATCGAGGATGTGCCGCCGGAAAAGCAGGCGGACATTTATCCCGCGCAGTTGAAGCGCTTGAACGATATCGAAGATCGGGTGAACCGGATTTCGATTCCGTTATCGTTCGCCGATGAATTGTATGGGCTGCGCAGCCACATCAATTTCGTGCGGCGGCGGGTGACCGGACTGATGAAGATGACGGCGGAACAGTGAATCCGGGCGCATCCGCTATGCGCCCAGCCACGGCAGCCCCGCTTTGCACCATCCGCTGACGGTCTTGCGATGGCCCTCTGTATCCTTGTCGCCTTCGAAACCTTCCAGCACATCGAAGCAATGCGCATAACCGTGTTCGGTTGCCAGTTTGGCCGCATGGCGCGAGCGTACCCCGGAACGACACAGAAACAGCAGTATCGTGTCCTTCTCGGCCACCTTGCCTAATTGCTCCAGGAAGCCGGGGTTGGGCGTTCCCTCCGGGTAAAGGTTCCACTGCACCGCTGTGTGCTGGGCAGCGGGAATAGCGACCCGGCCCACCCAATCGCGTTCGGCATTGGTTCGTACATCGACCAGCTTGACTGCGGGGTCTTGCTGCAGCAGCGCATAGGCTTCCTGCGGCGTGACTGCGCCAGCATAAGGGAGCTGGTTGTCTTGCCCGCGTTGTCGGGCGATCGAGAGAATCTTGTTGTCCATGTCGTCAGGGAGAGCAATAAAAGAGGAGAAAGCCTTCTGTATTTTATCTTTTAGAAGGAGGGAGCATCGAGCTGGTTGAAAGCCGCCAAAATGGTGCAATATTTCCGTGTTTCGTCATGCGCGCACCAAAAAAGAGCGGAAAAGTGAAATTGCACTGCACTGGTGAATTTGTGCTGTTTCTTTTAATGCAGCAAATCTATTTCAAATGCACAGTATTTCCCTTAATTTGGCTGCTTCATTGCGGTGCATATAATTCGTTTTGGTGAATGAGGGTGGCATGGAATCTGCTATCATCGTTGGATGAGTTCTGGCCGTACTTTTCGCTGGCTTCGCGTCTTGCGCAAGGCTGTGCAATGGATCGGTTCGCAACCAATTCGAAAAAATCCCCATAACTACTTTGCTCATTTAGGAGATTCGCATGGCAATAACGGCCGCAGAGGTCTTGAAGATGGCGAAAGACAACGAAGTCAAATTCGTTGATTTCCGTTTTACTGACACCCGAGGCAAGGAGCAGCACGTTACCGTTCCTGTTTCGCAATTTGGCGTCGACAAATTCGAGTCCGGCCATGCATTTGATGGTTCTTCGATCGCCGGCTGGAAGGGCATCGAAGCATCCGACATGATCCTGATGCCGGATCCGAACACCGCCAATATCGATCCGTTCATGGAAGAGACCACGCTGTTCATGCAGTGCGACGTGATCGAACCGTCCGATGGCAAGGGCTACGACCGTGACCCGCGCTCGATCGCCAGGCGCGCCGAAGCCTACCTGAAGTCCTCCGGCCTGGGCGATACCGCTTACTTCGGTCCGGAGCCCGAATTCTTCATCTTCGACGGCGTACGCTGGAAAATCGACATGTCCGGCTGCTTCGTGAAGATCGATTCCGAAGAGGCTTCCTGGTCCACCGACCGTGAATTCGAAGGTGGCAATACCGGCCACCGTCCGTCAGTCAAGGGCGGCTACTTCCCGGTTCCGCCGATCGACAGCTTCCAGGACATGCGCTCCGAAATGTGCCAGATTCTCGAAGCGATGGGCATTCCGGTCGAAGTGCATCACCACGAAGTGGCAGGCGCCGGCCAGAATGAAATCGGCACCAAGTTCTCGACCCTGGTGCAGCGCGCCGACTGGACACAGAACCTGAAATACGTGATCTGGAACGTTGCGCACACCTACGGCAAGACCGCAACCTTCATGCCGAAACCCATCGTCGGCGACAACGGTTCCGGCATGCACGTGCACCAGTCCGTCTGGAAGGATGGTCAGAACCTGTTCGCAGGCGACGGCTATGCCGGCCTGTCCGAGTTCGCGCTGTACTACATCGGCGGCATTATCAAGCATGCGCGCGCACTGAATGCGATCACCAACCCGGGCACCAATTCGTACAAGCGTCTGGTTCCGGGCTTCGAAGCTCCGGTGAAGCTGGCCTACTCTTCGCGTAACCGTTCCGCTTCGATCCGCATTCCGCATGTGCCGAACCCGAAGGCCCGCCGCATCGAAACCCGCTTCCCGGATCCGTCGGCCAACCCCTATCTGTGCTTCTCCGCTCTGTTGATGGCAGGCCTGGACGGTGTGCAGAACAAGATCCACCCTGGCGAAGCAGCGTCGAAAGACCTGTACCATCTGCCGCCGGAAGAGGATGCGAAGATCCCGACCGTGTGCTCTTCGCTGGATCAGGCGCTTGAGTATCTGGACAAGGACCGCGAATTCCTCACCCGTGGCGGCGTGTTCAGCGACACCATGATCGATGCTTATATCGAACTGAAGATGCAAGAAGTTACCCGCTTCCGCATGACGACCCACCCGGTCGAGTTCGACATGTACTACGCGCTGTAAGAAGCTCGTTCACCGTTTTGGCGGGGTAAAGGTAAGGCGGGGAAAA
The DNA here is from genome assembly GCA_036384635.1 of Noviherbaspirillum sp. Lineage (GTDB taxonomy): Bacteria > Pseudomonadota > Gammaproteobacteria > Burkholderiales > Burkholderiaceae_D > Noviherbaspirillum. Next base: position 10,417 of record DASVLY010000346.1, read on the forward strand.
CGCTGTTTTCCCCGCTTTTTTATTGGAGAAGAAACGTCATGAGGCTGGATTCCGGAGACGAATGTTTGTAAAGGCTTGATTCTTATCCTAAACTAATAAGCGCCTTTATAGTTTCCACAAAGAAAATGATGAAAAGACAACTCGCCGCAATGCTTCTGCTGACGGTGGCCGCCTGCTATGCCCATGCGCAAAGCGATGTCTATCTGTGCATGGATGGGCACGGGAAGAAGGAATACAGGAACACGGGAATCACCAAGGGCTGCAAGAGGGTTGAGTTGCCGGGCATTACAATGATTCCGGCACCGAAGAGGCTGGTGCAGACTGCTTCGGCTGCTTCGGCCAAAGCGGCGAATACGCCGAGCGATTTCCCGAAAGTCGATAGCGATACGCAAAAGGCGCGCGACAGCGATCGCCGTCAGATTCTGTTGGATGAAATGAAAAGCGAGGAGCAGAAGCTGGCGAGCCTGAAGAAGGATTTCAATAACGGCGAACCGGAGCGCCGCGGCGACGAGCACAACTATGCGAAATACCAGGAACGCGTGGCGTCGTTGAAAGAGGATATCGCGCGGACCGAAAAAAACATCGAAGCGTTGAGGCGCGAGATCAGTAACTTGAAATAAGGGTTCGCGCAGGTATGACCCTTGCATCAATCCCAGGCCGCCATGTGCGGCCTTTATATTTTTTAGCATCAGCTAGGGCCTGTCATCAATTAGTTTGGGAGATGCGTTCATTCCCAAACGCCTGCCAGGGGTGGCGCGTGGCGCCGCAAAGGTTGGGTGCCTTTGCCAGCCATGCAACGCCCGTAGCGCGCGTTTTGGAATGAACCCGGAGGGAACGGGCCGTATGCGTCGCATGCCGGTGTTGCGGCTCCTTGCCGTAGCACCGCTACGACGCGTCGCCGCGCCTGGGCCTGCAACGCATACGGCCCGTTCGCACTCCCAAACTCATTGATGACAG
>DASVLY010000347.1:0-1979 GCA_036384635.1 Noviherbaspirillum sp.
GAGTACGAGATCTCGCAGGTGAAGCCGAAGCCGCCCGGCGGATTGCAGCCGGGGCTCGCATTGCCCTGCACGAAGATGCGGTGGAAGATCGTATCTTCCGGGTAGTAGACCCAATGCTTGTCGGTGATGTTTTCGCGCGCAACGCCAAGGTTGACGCAACGTACCGAGATGTGTTTCAAGCGTTGCGCGGCCTGCCTGATTTCCGGCGGCGCTTCGTCGCCCGTCACCCGCACCAGTTCCGGCAACGGCATCGTCGAAATCAGATGTTCGTACTGGTAACGGCGGCCGTCGGCCAAGGTCAGCATGTGCTGCCGCGGCGAGAGCTGCACCACATCTGCATTGAGCTCGATGGTGCCCTTGATATGGGGTACGAAGGCCGACATCAGCGCCTGAAAGCCGCCGCGCCGCGGGTAGCCGAAACGTGCGTTGGGACCCATCGGCTTGGCCACCGGCTGCAAGGCGCCGTCGATGATTTCCTCCAGGTTGGGCAGTGGCACGCGCCCGCCCAACCATGAGGTTTCCATCTCCGTCAGCGGCACCGCCCACAGCTTGCGGTTGTACGGAATCGCAAAATGTTTTGCGATTCCCGCCCCCCACACCTGGTAGATGAATTCCTCGAAGTTGGCCGGGCTGCGTTTTTCCAGCGCCGCCACCTTCGTGCCCGGCAGCGCCACGCCGCTGTCGGCGCAACAGTCGTATGCCTTGGCCGCCGTCTGCACGGTCGCGCCGCTGATGCCGAAGCGGGCTTCGATCGCACCCATCACGCATTCCTTGATCACCTCGGGCGGCAAACCGTGCAACGCGCCCTGGAACGGATAGCGGGTATATACATTCTTGCTGTAGATCCAGGCTTCGCGATCCTGCCAGTGCATATTGGAGCCGAGCAGGATATCGTACAGCTCCAGTACATACGGGTCGTTCGAAAACATGATGTGGCCCGCATGATCGAAGGTAAAGCCATTGTCCCTGATCGAGCGGCACCATCCCCCCACCATCGTGTTCCTCTCGAGCAGTACCGCATCGTGTCCGAGATGATAGGCTGCGGACAATCCGGTCGGACCGGCGCCGACGATGGCCGTCTTCACATATCTGACCGTCTCATTCTGACGCAGGCGGTTGACATTGACTGCTGCATCCATCTGCTCCGGCGCGGTGCGGCACAGCGGCTGCCGGCGCGGCGTCGTTGCGAGCAGCTCGCGCATCTTTTCCGCCGTCGCATCCCAGGAAGTCGATGCCAGCACCCGGCGCATCTTGTCCACCTTGCGAGCATGCTCTTCAGGCGGTGCCAGAAGCGCCGCTTCGCAGGCAGCGATAAACGCCCGCGCATCGCCGGCAATGGCGACAATATCGCCATACGCCTCGGCCACATCGTTCACCGGCGTACTAACGATGGGCAACTCGGCCGCCATGTATTCCAGCGTCTTGGTGGGACTGATGAAACGGGTCGATTCATTGAGCGCGAACGGCAGCAGGCAAACCTCCCAGCCGGCCAGAAATTGCGGCAATGCCTCATATGGCTGCTGCCCGAGATAATGAATGTTCGCGCGGTGCGGCAGCGTCGCCGGATCGATCTTGACCACCGGCCCGACCAGCACGATCTGCCACTGCGGATGAGCATCTGCCACATTGGCGATCAGGCCGGCATCGAAGCGTTCGTCGATCACACCATAAAAACCCAGCCGTGGCCCGGGAATTTCCCGGTGCGCGGGATGCGAATTGGCGCGGTCCAACGCATGCGCGAAATGCGCGGCGTCGACGCTGCTCGGGAAGCAATGCACGTTCGGATGGCGATCGCGCTTGCTGTAGTACAGGCTGCGCCCGCCAGTGAACACCAGGTCGGCCACTTTCAGCAAACCGCTCTCTCTCTGCAGCAACTGCTTGGGCGCGTTCCAGAAAGAAGCCAGCTCATCCATGCAATCGTAGACGACCAGGCGCGGCTGCAACTCCTGCAGCAGCGGCAATGCCATCGGCGTATAGAG
>DASVLY010000348.1:0-1557 GCA_036384635.1 Noviherbaspirillum sp.
AAGCCCCCATTCCATCATGCAACAATGATCGTATCAGGCCGCCTTGATCGCCGGTTTGGCGGCGTCCAGCGGCTTCGCCTCCTGAGGTTTCAGCGCGTCCCTGATGTCCTTCATGTCTTTCTTGGGGGCTGCGACCTTCGCTTTCTTGCTCAGGATCGTAAGCTTTTCCATTTCGATGGATAATTCTTTCTGACGCGCCGCGATCTTCTCCGCGAGCTTATCGCCCGCCAGATCGCACAGCTGTGCAAGATCGTCGATCGACATGGACTCCAGATCTACTTTCTGCATGACTTTCTCCGTTGACCGTTCACGGAGGTAGCAAGAAGGCCCCAGCCTCGCTAGGCGAAGCCGGGGCCTTATCCACTGTCATGCGGAGGCTGCGATCAGCAGCCCGTGACTCCGATGGGCGATCCGCTGTGACGTTCACGCAGATAGGCCAAACCGTACACGGCCAGACGCGCCGGATCGGTTTCGCCCGCGGACGACAGCGTTTCGATATAACTATCGACGCTGTCCCGCGCCTCGCGCAGGCCGTCCTCATCCAGATTCCGCATCATACCGAAGGTATGGATAATCCGATCGACAACATCATCCATGCACAATTCCTCCGTTGTAATTTTACGGCGCTACAACGTGCAGCCAAGGAACTGGTTCCCTGGCATGTGCGTTTTAGTCGGATTCCGGTGGCGTTACGCCTATCTGCAGGCAAACCTCCCATTTTGTTCACCTCAACCGGTCAGGAACCGATGCACGGCCTTCGCGTTGCCATTCCAAGAGCAGTTATCTCGTCAGAGGTGAAAGCTCGAAAAGCCCCGTCATGTGCCCTGGCAGATGGCGGGGTTTTCCGTCAGGAGGAGCATATGGCTACTTTTCACTTCCATCTGGTGGACGCGACAACGGATACCGACCTTGGGAGCCAGGAATACGAAGACGCGGTCCAGGCCACGAAAATTGCGGACTCGCTGTCCAAACGTCTCGCGCTCGAAGAAACCGCCCTGCTGGGGGGCGGATGGGCCATAGTGGTCACAGACCAGGAGGGCGAGGTCTATCGCTCGGATATCGAGCCTCTACATCTTCACTGAGTAACCGGCAATTGCAGGGAAATCGATGATACCGCGACCGGCTGCATCCGAAGGAATTTGCTGCTATTCAGTGCGCGCCCGTTTTTCATAAGGACAAGAAAACATGCGCTATCTGCACACCATGCTGCGCGTCCGCAATCTCGACACCGCTATGAAATTTTACTGCGACGCGCTCGGCCTCAGGGAAGTCCGCCGCATCGACAACGACAAGGGCCGCTTCACGCTGGTGTTCCTTGGCGCCGCCGCCGACGAACACCTCATCAAGGAGAGCCCCGGCCGCGGCGCGCCGCTGGTCGAGCTCACCTACAACTGGGACGAAGAAAAGTACGGCGAGGATCGCTTTTTCGGTCACCTCGCCTACGAGGTCGACGACATCTATGCGACCTGCGAGCGCCTGATGAAGCTCGGCATCACCATCAATCGCCCGCCGCGCGACGGCCAGATGGCTTTCGTCCGTTCACCGGATCTGCACTCG